>JAPOPM010000201.1 GCA_026712905.1 Deltaproteobacteria bacterium | reverse complement strand
CCGCCTCTGCACTGATCGATGCCGTCCATGCGGAGATTCGCGACAGGATCGATGGTAACGCGATTCACGATGAGGGTAAGGATGCCGGAACACAACTCGGCAGGTACACACGGTGCCGTCGGAGCGACTGATTTCAACTCTTCAGGGTCCGGGGTGACCCGCCCGACCACCACGCGCTTGTTGTTGGCCGTCCGCGCCCGCCATTGCCGGCGCGGGAGTTTACAACGAACGCCTTGGCGCCCGCGGGATGGACACGCACACCGAAGCCGGTGAGCTTGCCGGCCCAGGCGATCCGGCTATCCATGGCGTGTCTTCGGGCTCAAGGGCGTCTACAGGACCTTGGACAGGGTGAGGTTAACACATGGTCAACACCGCGTGTCGATCGTAGCTGCCGCCTCTGAAGTAGGAGAACGTTTCACCGTCGTTCCTCACAAGAACCG
Organism: Deltaproteobacteria bacterium; assembly: GCA_026712905.1. NCBI lineage: Bacteria > Pseudomonadati > Myxococcota > Myxococcia > Deltaproteobacteria bacterium. The sequence goes on along the minus strand of JAPOPM010000201.1, from coordinate 2,504 downwards.
GAACTGGGTCGCGTCTCGGAACCGTATGCTCCAGGCGAGCGCCTTGGATTCCTGGCGCTCTACAGAACCGAAGACAACGCTTCGACACGCCGTGCACAACCGTCTTGACCACAGCCCAGTCGGACGTCGAATCCGACCGCAGGTCCGCCGCGGGAACGGTCGAGTGGACGGCGCGCTCAGTTTCCCCGTCGTTGCAGCACGACGCGGGCGTACACCCCTTCGATGTTGAGTTCGCGCCAATCGGCGTAGGAACCCCAATCCCTGTACTCGTCGAGGGTGATCGACGCCTTCATCTGTTGCAGGCTCTGTCCCGCGCGCGCAGCGGCGACCACGGCGTTGTACAGGTTCTCGTGGTACCGGCGATGATCGGCGACATCCCGCTTCATGCCCATGGCCCCGTGACCGGGCGCAAGGATGTCGAAGTCCAGCCGCTCAACGCGCCGTAGCGAGTCGATCCAGTCGGGGTAGTAGGAATCGGAGAGGTTGCGGAAGGGCAGACGCTTGACCGACACGAAGTCGACGGCGAACAGGGTCCGCTCGTTGGGGAACAGCATGACGATCGAGTTGTCCGAGTGGTTGCGGCCGGTGTAGATCAATTCGACCCGGCTGCCCCCCAGCTCCACCGTCATGCGGTCCGAGAACGTGATGTCGGGCACGGCGGTCGGGCGGCGTTCGTTGATGATCACGGCCTTGGCTCTCTCGTGAGCGATCACCGTCGCAGTGTCGGCGAAGACCTCGCCACCGGCGCTGTGGTCGCGGTGGTCGTGGCTGAGGATCAGGTACTTGATGGGCTGGTTGAATCGCTTGGCGATCTCGGCCTTGAGCCAGGTGGCCGCCTCCGCATTGATGGGATCGGTGACGATCACGCCTTCCGGCGTCACCAGGAAGACGGAGTAGTGGAAGTTGTTCTGGAAGCGATAGAGATCGCCGGCGATCTGGGTTATGGCGCGTTTTGCCTGGGCGTGGAGCATGCCGGGCGCCAGCAACGCGCCCACTAGGCACAGAGCGGCGATAGTCCGAAATACGGTCGGTTTCATGAGATCCCCCCTGCTTTTTGGCGCAACGCAACGCTTTACGGGGTTAGCGTTTGATGGTTGTCATAGCCTATTCACCAAACCAAGACGGTTTGTCAACGACAACTTGACGGTACTGCCTCAGTTTGAATTCGCCGGGTTCCTCTCCCTGGCGTTAGCCTCCTGTCCAGGAGGTGTTCGTATGGCAAGAGTTCGGATACAGGGGAACACGATCGTGCTGGAGGACACCGAGCGCCGCGAGGTGATGGGGGTGGTCGACGTTGACGGCAGGCTGTGGCAAAACGAAGGCCGGCAACCCCAAAGCTGCCGGCCCTTCGTTTGCTTCTCCAAGTGCCCTCCTACCTGCCTCGGCTCACTGATTGCGGATCGAAATCGTCTTCGTCTTGCGACGTGATGGAACTCCAGTAGTTCCCAGTCTCGAAGCTGGTCACGGGTTTTGTGCCGGTTGCTCCCCTGATCACCGTCTGTGCGGTGGGCTCTAAGGTTATACCTTTCTCCTTCGCCATGGCGATTCTCCTTTCACTCGGCTTGGAACGCAATGCCCCATTTTTCGAGACACTCTAGTATAGTCTTGGCGTGAAGACCAACTCCCGTGTTGAAATTTTCAACCAGGTGGGAATTTCCGAAATCAAGAGGGTAGTGTGTAGTCCGAGACTGCATCGCCCACACTCGTCCTTCTTCGTCGAAGGTGGGGCCACCGCTTTGCCCTGGTAGGCCGGGAGAGGATGTCTCAACGAACGGGATCTTTCGGCCATTCTCGAACCGCACAACTTGGGTACGGATGAACATCCCTTCAACCGGAAACAAGGGAACCGGCAGAGTTCCCGCTGGCATCGAGAAAGACCTCGTTGCTGGATCAAACCGGGGAACTACACCAAAGAAGGGGAAGCCGAGTTTGCAAAGTTGTACGCCTGGAACAAAATTTGCATCGGGCTTCTTGAAGACCGGATAGCCCGCCACACGTTTCGGATCGAACGGATAAAGGCGTCCCACTGCTAAGTCGGCCTCCTCGTCGTAGTGGATGTCTGTCAACGTCCAATTGTCTTCACCCCACCAAGAAGCCCAATCAGTGACTCGACCAACATCATGCCTTCGACGCGCAGCCCTATTCGACCCTCGTCTCCCACTGCTGAGCTTCACTTCCGCGCTCAGATTCTCCATCGCTTTCACCACATGGTACGCCGTCAAGGTCCATCCATGCTCATTGAGGATTGTGTGGGTCGCCATCTGGCTCGACAATTTTCCACTCTCTCGCCTCTGTGAAACGATCACTGGCCAAGTAAACTGTCTAGCTATCTGTAGTGCCTTCTGGAACATAGGGCTCCTTTCGTAAGCGGTGCGAGAAGACCACCTTCACCTGAGCAAGGAAATGAGTTTTGGTGGGGTATTTGGCGGGAGGAGCCGATGACGCATAGGGAATCGCGGGAAGCGGGAAGGGAGATGTGGGCGAGGTACGGGAGGTCTTTGCTG
>JAPOPM010000200.1 GCA_026712905.1 Deltaproteobacteria bacterium | reverse complement strand
TGGCTCAGTTTCGGTCTGATCTCGCGGAACCGGCTGATCCGGCGGGCCTCGGTGGTCTACCGAAGCGTTTGGCGGGGCACGCCCATCCTGGTGCAACTCCTGATCGTCTTCTACCTGCTGCCGACCATCGGGCTGGACGTGCCGTCGATCGCCGCGGCGCTGATCGCGCTGACCATGAACACGGCGGCGTTTCAGGCCGAGATCTTCCGGGGCGGCCTGCTGTCCATCCCGTCCGGCCAGGCCGAGGCCGCGCGCATGCTCGGGATCGGAATCCTGGCGGTCAAGGTAAGGATCCTGATTCCGCAGATGATGCGCCTGGTCCTGCCGGCGCTCATCAATGAGACCATCAGCATCCTCAAGAACTCATCCCTGATCTCGGTGATCGCGGTGACCGAGCTCATGCGCACCGGCCAGCACGTGGTCTCGGTCACTTACCGGCCGCTGGAGGTCTACATGATCGTGGCCGCCCTATACCTCGCCATGAATCTGGTCCTGGCCCGCGCCGGGGCCTACTTCGAGGGCCGTTACGCGGTCGCGTCGGCGCGCTAGCCGCCTTCGGGGAAAGCCGTGTCGTTCGACATCGACATCGTGTTTCGCTACGGTCCGCTGTTGCTGTCGGGGCTATGGACGACGGTCTACATCTGTGCGCTGGCATCGCTTCTGGCCGTCGCTGCCGGTCTTGCGGTCGCGTTGCTCCACAGCCTGCCGTTCGACCCGGCAAGGTTCCTGTGCCGGGCCTATATCGAGGTCATGCGCGGCACCCCGATCCTGATACTGTTGTTCATACTGTACTATGGGGGCCCTTCGATCGGTTTGACCCTCGATGCCGAACCGGTCGGGATCATCGGCCTCGGTTTTTACGGCGGCGGCTATTTCGCGGAGATATTCAGGGCCGGGTTCCTGTCCATCCCGCCCGGCCAGATCGAAGCCGCGCGCATGCTGGGGATTCCGCGCCGCATGATCGTCGCCCGGATTCAGATCCCGCAGATGCTGACGCTGATCATCCCGCCATCAACCAATCAGGTCATTATCCTGGTCAAGGAATCGGCTCTGTTGTCGATCATCACGGTCGCCGAGTTGACGAAAAACACGACCCAGATGGTCAACGAGACCTTCGCCGTGATCGAGCCCTACGTCGCGGTCGCCCTGCTCTATTGGCTGATCATAGAGGGCATCGCGCTTCTCGGCGGGTTCCTGGAACGCCGGTTCAGCCACGCGTCATGAGGGAAGGAACAGTGAGCGACACCATGGAACGCAAGCCCGTGGTCCTGGTCGAGGGCCTGCACAAGCGGTTCGACGCGGTTCACGTCCTGAGAGGAATTGACCTCGCGGTCGATAGCTCGCGCGTGGTCTGCGTCATCGGCCCGTCCGGTTCCGGCAAGAGCACCCTGCTGCGATGCATGGCGTTTCTCGACCGCTACGACGAGGGCCGGGTGTTCATCGAGGGCCGGCTGCTGGGCTATCGCGAGGTCGATGGCAAGCGGGTGCTCGACAGCGACCGCAACATCGACAGCGTTCGCAGCGTCATCGGCATGGTCTTTCAGCACTACAACCTCTGGCCGCACAAGACAGCCCTCGGCAACGTGACCGAGGCGTTGCGCGTGGTGAAAAAGCTTCCCAGGCGGGACGCGGAAACCATCGGCATGGAGATGCTGGCCAAGGTGGGGGTGGACGACAAGGCCCACCACTACCCGGCCCAACTCTCCGGCGGACAACAACAGCGTACCGCCATCGCCCGGGCGCTGGCGATCCGACCGCACGTGATGTACTTCGACGAGCCGACGTCGGCGTTGGATCCGGAACTCGTGGGCGAAGTGCTTCAGGCGATGCAGGAACTCGCCGGCGACGGCATGACCATGGTCGTCGTCACCCACGAAATGGGATTCGCCGCGCACGTGGCCGACGAAGTCGTGTTCATGGACGCGGGCGAAGTCATCGAGCGCGGCCCTCCGGACGACATCTTCAAGCGGCCGCGAAGCGGGCGGCTGCGGGAATTCCTCGATACCTGGCGGTCGCGCACAATCTGAAGACTGGAACTTCGCCAGAACGGCCAACGGCAGCAAGGACAAGGGGGCCGCGGCCGCGTGCATGGGGACGACGCGTGCGAGCGTAGCCGTGACGAGGGCGGCGGTGTTCCTCAAGGGATGGCGGCGGTGAAGTTCCGGAACCGCGGGCGGTTCACCGGAACTCCGACACCGGGAAGAAACCCGCCACCATCCCCGGCAGGAAACACGGGGCGGCGGTCGGCATCGACCCCGCCCCTCTTCGCTCGGCCGCGGGATTTCCCCGGCGTCATGCTTGGCCGGAGGACCGTTCCGGCCAGACGAACGACAACCCGAGCCTCGCGCGCACGGTCGCTCCTTTCCCGACCCCGTCGCTCAAGGCCTCCAGACTCCCGCCGACGCTGGCGACGTAGGTCGCCGCCGAAGGAAGCCCCAGCCCGCTGCCCGCGTCCTTGGTGGTGTATCCCGAAACAAAGATGTTTTTCAGGTCCTTCGGTTCGATGCCGACGCCATTGTCAATGATGTCGATGACCAGGAACTCTTCCTCGACGTATGACCGGATGCGGATCTCCGGCGGTTCGTTGGGGCCCCGGACAGGGCGGCCTCGCCGAAGGCTTCGATGGAGTTCTTCACCAGGTTGACCACCATCTGGTGGAACAGGCTTTCACGGACCCGAACCTGCGCGGGCGCCCCCGCGCAATCGATGCGAAGCCCGATGCCGCGCTTGAGGACAGAGTCCTGCAGGATCCGGACTGCGGCTTTGATGGCCTCTTCCAGGTCCAGATCCTTGAGGGCCGTCATGTCCTTGTCGAAGCCCTGTTGCGTCCGGACGATGTCCGCGATGTGCTTCACCCTGTCCCGGACCCGCTCGACGGTCTGCAGCAACTGCGTCCCATCTCTCCCCAGGTCGTCGGCGAGGGCGAACAGGAACGGCATCGCCCGGCGGCCCGTCGGATCGTCTCTCAGGTAGTCGATCCAGTCGTGCTCGTGCGCCTTCAAGGCGTTGGCCAGCGCCTGAAGGCGGCGTACCGTCCGGTTCCTCTTCAGTTGCTCGTATACGGTTCCGATACCGATGCCCGCGCTGTTGATTGCATTCCCGATGTTGTGGAGCACCGTTTCGACGATTTCCAGTCGTCCCCGGGTGAACGCGCGAGCCAGCGCCTCATCGGCGCGCGCACGCTCCGTCACGTCGCGGTACACCACGACGCCGCCCATGATGGAGTTGGATTCGTCCCGCAGGGGCATTCCGGTGACGTTGAAGTAAGCCCCGTTGGGGACCTTCGAATTGCGCACGAATAGCTCCATGCCATCGAACGCTTCGCCCGTCAGGGCGCGCGCGATCGGGAACTCATCGCCAGAGATGAGCGTGTTCTTGTCGGGGAGGTAGAGTCCAAGGGTCGTCGGCAAGGCGGCAAGGTCTGTCCTCATGAGCTCTTCGAAACCGCCGGGCGACACGGCGTCGGCGGACCGTTTCGCCGCGGCGTTGACAACAAGGTAGTCGCCCTGGGAATCAACGGCCACCACCGCGTCGCTGATGCTGTTGAAAACGGATTCCATGAGACGGGTCTGGCGCTCCAGCCGCCCCACCGTATGCCTCAACTCGGCCTCCGAGCGCTTGCTGGATGTGATGTCGCGGAACACGGCCATGCCTCCCTTGAGTTTGCCTGAATCGTCCAGAAGCGGTCTGGCGCTGGTGCTGATGTAGATGTCTTCCGGAATGGCCGGGTTGCGCAGGATCATTTCCTCGTCATCCGTTGACTCACCGCCGAGGGTGCGCGCGATCGGCAAATCGAGAGAAGGGTAGTGAGTCACTCCGTCGAGCTTGAAGACGCCGTAACGCTCACTCCAGTCCTCGGGTGCGGAGTCCTGTCTGTACGGACCCAACATGCGTTCCGCGCTGGTGTTGCGCATGATCGGGTTCCCGCGCTCGTCGATCACCACGATCCCGTCTTTCGTGCTTTCCACGAGGATGCGCCACGCCCGTGCTTCTCCCCGAACGCTCTGCGTCACCTGCGCCTCGTCGATCCTGTGAAAGGCCAACACCGTGCCTTCGACACGGCCGTTTCGGTCCGTTACGGCCGCCACGTTGTAGTCGATCGGCACTTCTTTCCCGTCGCGGGTCACGAGCATCATGTCGCCGCCGGTACGAACGGTGCCGGCGCCCTCCTCGAGGAAGCGTTGCGTGGTCCCGAACAGGACCGGAAGATTTCCCGCGGCTCCGTGAAACACCTGCATCATCGGCCGACCGAAGGCTTCGTGCCGGGACCAGCCCGTGAGGCTTTCCGCGGCGGTGTTCATGAACGTGACGTCGCCGCCCTCGTTGGTGGCCACGATGGCCTCGGTGGTGCATTCGGCGATCGCCGCCGCTTGCCGTTGCGATCGTTGCCGAGCATGCAGACGCAGGGCGGCTTCGATTTGCAGGTGGAGTTGTCCTGCCGGCGCCGTCTTCGGCACGTAACCGGCCGGTTCACTGTCCAGGGACCGCCGCTCCAGCGCCGGTTCGGCATTGCCGTTGAGATACAGCACCGGCGTGCCGAGCGCCGCGCCCAAGTGCCGCGCCGTTTCGACGCCGTCCGGTTCTGCCGGCAGTTCCAGGTCGATCAGGGCTAGGTCCGGCGGCCGGTCCGCCGCCACAGCCACCGCTTCCTGCCCGGACGGGACCGAAGCGCACGCATATCCCGCCGTCGTCAACTCTTCTTCCAGGCGCGCAGCCACAGGTTGCTCATGCTCGACAATGAGAATTCTTGCCGCCGTCATGGTGTTCTCCCGTGCTGCCGGCACCCTGTCGCTCATAGTCATCGTTGAGGGATTCCTTTTGGATGGGGCTTGTGTCGGAGATCATCGACGCCGCAACCGGGTTGTTCCGTCGCCTTGCCGCGAGCGGAACTCTTCCGGCCTCGTGGTTGGAGATGTGTGCCATAGCTGGAAGGCCTTTCGCAAGGCGGGCTGCCCGACAGCCCGCGATTCTCCAGCACGATAGTCTAGTCGACGCCATGCGCGGACACGGCTGTGAAGCGGCCCTTTCGGCCCTCGTACGCCAAGCGCGTATCCAGGCTTCATGGACACACGACAACGGTGCAGACGCGCGCCCGAGAGGCAAAAGGCATGGCAGCCTCGATAGGCGTCATCGCTTCGCCGTCTCAGGGCCCGCGAACAATGCGAAAAAAGTACGTGTGGCGGTCAACCCGGTACGTCAATTACATACAAGTCCGATACCCCGTGTGGGTACTGGAACCCCTGCGAGCGCGTCATTCCGAAACGGCTCCGCAGGAAGGTTCGGGTTGCGAGGGAGTTCCCGGAAGGCGCGGCGGAAGGGCTGTGGCGGCAGGCTGTCCAGACGGGGGTTTCCGATCGGAACGATCCGGGGGAGATCTGGAGTCCTCACCGCGAGCTCACGTGTTCAGAACGGAGGTGTCGAGTGGTGTCGAGAACCCCTCTGGCGTTCGCGGGCCGGCCACTGCTGCCGGGGATAAGCCACCCTGACGAGCGTCGCAGCTTCACCCTGGTCTACAGCGGCATCCACGACTACACGACCATCGAGCATTCCCGGGGCACGGTGTTCGCCGGCGGTCGTGATGGCGTGGCCATCGTGACGGAGCGCTCGGGGGACCCTGTCACCAAGGGCCTGCAGTTCTACATGACATCGTGGTGAGCGGCAGGAGGATGGCCGGGGAGGTGCAGGTCGAGTGGTCCTGCACGGGCCCCGACACGAAGGATGATGGCGCCGGCCTCTACCTGACCGGGGGGCGGGAGGGCGCCGTGGCAGGGGGCGGGGCGGAGCCGGCACGATCAGGATCGTGGGCGGGACCGGCAGATTCGCCCAGCTCAAGGGGACGCGCCCCTGCGAGGCCGTGTACCTCAAGGGGAAGTCGAACGGGACCACCGCGATGTGTACTGGGGACAGACCGTGAAGCCGGCCGGCATTCTTGTTGGCGTCCTTGTGCTGGTGATCCTGCCGGCGCTCGCGGTGTTCCTGTGGTGCGGGTGGCGCGATGTAAAGCGGCTGCGCAAGCTGCGCGGGGACGATTGACTGACCAGCATTCGGGAAGTGGGAGCAGATGAGAGGAGACAACCAATGTCTGTAGAAGAAGACGTCGCCGCCATCAAGTTCAACGTCCAAGTCCTGCTCGGTGAGAGTCGGGCGCTTCTGAATATTCTCGGCGCCCTCGTTTCCGAGACCCTCGATTCCGAGCAGAAGCGCCGCTTTGCCGCTCTCCTCGAGAAGCGCAGCCAGGCTCTGCATCGCGAGATCCCTGATGAAGACACCCCCCGTGGCGCGGGTGTCGCCAAAGAAGGCGAGCGCCTTCTGCACGAACAGAGGGCCTATGAACTCCTGATCCGTGCCGCCGGCTCCAAGAGACAGGACCTTCACCACGGTCATCGATGACTACTGCAGCCGGGTGGCGCTGGAACGCGCGTTCGCGGGTGCACCACGATATTTTGCAGGACACCGTACGGGGAGCCAACCACCCCACTACTCGGACTGCGGCCTGCAACTGAGCCGCGCGTCCCGTGCGTCGAAGATCTGGATGTCGGTGCAGACTTTCGGGATGGCGGCGTTCCGGCGGGCCGTGGGCAACGGGATGGAGTTGGCGTCCCGTGCCGAGGCGTACATCCGGGAGAGCCCGGTGCCGGAGCTGTTGAAACCGGCGTCGCGACCGTGTGCTTCCGGGTCAACCCCGGCGACTTGGACGAACAGGCGATCAACCGCAACGTGCTCGCGCGAGTGTTCTGGGAAGACCGCGCGTTCATGTCATCGACGTCGCTGCACGGGACGTTGGCGCTCAGACTTTGCATTCGCAACCACAACACCACGTGGGATGACGTGCGCGAGACACTGGAAGCCAACGAGCGGTTCGGGACTGAGGCCCTGCAGAACGGCAAGTAGCTCGTCGCCACCGCCCGGGACGGCCAGGGCGCGATGTCACCCTTGGCCCCGAAATCGATCTCGCTCGCGCTGGCGGAAAAAGACGAGCGAACTGCCTCTTCCCTCCACCGCCGCGCTGTCCCGCGCCGAACGGAAACGGCAAGGACCGGGCAGGCCCTGTCGAACCTGCCCGATCCCCGACTTCAGAGGCGCCTAGTCGTCGTGGTGGTGTCGGTCATGGTGATGGTCCCGCCTGTCACCCCGTTCGGCGATGCCTTGGAGGGGCCGCTCGTACTCCGAACGCGAGATGACCGCGTCACCGTCCGTGTCGAGCCTCTGGAAGGCGCGCACGGTGAGGGGGCGCGTGGTCTCGCTCCACAGGCGGGCGAACTCCTCGAGGTCGAGCCGGCCGTCGCCATCGGCGTCGTGGGCGGCGAGGGCGGCGCCGCGGGCCTCGCGCGCCTTGTCCAACTCGGCCTGCGAGAGCGTCCCGTCCCGGTCGGCGTCGACGGCGTCGAACATGACCACCGCCCTGTGGTCGTCATGATCGCCGAAGCCGCCGTTGCGGTGGGCGAGGCTCGCACCTCCGAGCGCCATCCCGCCGATGGCCACGGCGACGCCGATTCCTGCCAATACCTTTGTCGTTTTTCTCATCGGTTCCCTCCTTGGGTGTTGTTGTTGGAGGGAGTATAAGGACCGGATGTCGCAGAACTTTGCCGCGGACCGTACGGTTGTGTCGCAGTCCTTCGCCGCGGGGCGTCGTGACATGCTTTGTTACACTTTTCTTCTGTCTCTCCGGCCAAGAGCCGCCTAGACTTGTAGTTCATGGAAGACTCGCCGCACGTTCTCGTGGTCGACGACCACCGGGATATCCGCGAGCCGCTGTCGCGGTATCTCGAAGAGCACGGCGTGCGCGTCACCGCCGCCGACTCGAGCGCCGCCGCGCGGCGGGCGCTCCAGGCGGCGGCCGTGGACCTGGTGGTGCTCGACATCATGATGCCGGGCGAGGACGGCCTCGATCTCTGCCGGTACCTGCGGGCAACGACCCGGATTCCGGTCATCCTGCTGACCGCGATGGCGGAGGACACGGACCGGATCGTGGGGCTGGAGGTCGGCGCCGACGATTACGTCACCAAGCCGTTCAATCCCCGGGAGCTCTCGGCCCGCATCAAGGCGGTGCTCCGCCGCACGCAAAGCCTGCCCCCCGGCCGCGAGCCCCGTGCGGCGGAAACGTACCGGTTCGACCGCTGGACGCTTGATATGGGCGGGCGGGAGCTGGTGGACGAGGACGGGGTGGTGACGCCGCTCTCGACGGGCGAGTTCCGGCTGCTCACGGCGTTGCTGGAGCGTCCCGGGATGGTGCTCTCCCGGGACCAGCTTCTCGACCTGACGCGGGGCCGGCGCGCGGCGGCGTTCGACCGCGCCGTGGACAACCAGGTGAGCCGCCTGCGCCGGAAGCTGGAGCGGGACCCGGCAAGACCAAGGCTCATCGCCACCGTCTGGGGCGGCGGCTACCGGTTCGCGGGCAAGGTGGAGCGGGCATGAGGCTGATCCCGGGAAGCCTCGCGGGACGGCTCGCGCTGCTGCTGCTGCTCGCTCTCGGCATCGCGCAGGGCATCGCCATGGTTCTTTTCGCGGTCGAGCGGAGCGAGGCGGTGCGCCACGCCCACCGGGACAACGTCGTTGCGCGCGCGGGCACCGTGGCGCGGCTGCTCCGGGAGGCGCCGCCCGCACTTCACGGCGCCATCCTGGATGCGGCGAGCACCGGCCAGGCGCGGTTCACTCTCACCCGGGAGCCCATGGTCGGCGGGTCGGGAACCGGGGAACGGGCAGCCGTCATCGCTCGTGACCTCTCGGTCGCGCTCGATGTCGGGCGGGAGCGGGTCAGGGTGGCGCCGCCCCACGACGACACGCCGGACGGGTCCTGGATCCGGGACGGCGACGGCCATGATGACGACCACCGTCACGGTCACGAGGACTGGGGGGACCATTGGTTCGCGGCGTCCGTGGCCATGGGGGACGGGCGCTGGCTGAACGTCACCGTGGGACCGCTGCCGGGCGCGCCGCCCTGGGGCGGGACGTTCCTGCTCTCGTTCCTGTTGTCGGTCATCGGCGTGGCCGCCGTGGCGGTTCTCATGGGACGGCGCATCTCGAAACCCATGCGAAGCCTTGCGGCGGCCGCCGGCCGGCTCGGCCGGGGCGAGGACGTGGCCGACCTGCCGGAGGCCGGCCCCGTGGAGATCCGCGGCACCGTGCGCGCCTTCAACCTCATGCGTGGGCGGCTCGACCGCTACGTGCGCGACCGCACGGCCATGCTGGCGGCGATATCGCACGACCTGCGGACACCGATCACGAGCCTGCGCCTTCAGGCCGAGTTCGTCGAGGACGGCGACACCCGGACGAAGATCCTGGAGGTGCTGGACGAGATGCAGCGCATGACGGAGGACACCCTGGCGTTCATCCGCGAGGACATGCGGCAGGAAGCGACGCGGACGGTGGACCTCCACGCGCTGGTCGACAGCGTGGCCGCCGACCTTGCGGACCTCGGCCACGAACTCGCGGTGTCCGACTCAGGCCGCGTGCTGGCGGCCTGCCGGCCCGTGGCGTTGCGCCGCGCGTTCCGGAACCTCCTGGAGAACGCCGGCGCCCACGGCGTCCGCGCAACGGCGCGGGTCGCGGACGACGGTGGACGTGTGCGCGTGGTCATCGAGGACGAAGGGCCCGGCATCCCGGAGGCCGACCTGGAGCGGGTGTTCGAGCCCTTCGTCCGGCTCGACGAGTCGCGGAGCCGCGACACGGGCGGCGCGGGCCTCGGCCTCGCCATCGCCCGGACCATCATCCGCGGCCACGGCGGGGA
>JAPOPM010000199.1 GCA_026712905.1 Deltaproteobacteria bacterium | reverse complement strand
CGGGGGGCGGTATGACGTTCCGGGGGCGGGAATGACGTTCCGGGGGGCGGTATGACGTTCCGGGGGGCGGAATGATGTTCCGGGGGGGCGAATGACGTTCCGGGGGGGGGAATGACGTCCGGGGAGCCGGAATGACGTTCCGAAGGGGGCGGCGGGAAGCACGTTCCGGGAGGGGTCCGGAAAACACGGTATGGAAGCGCCGCTATCTTGTCTTGTCGTCGCGGCATTGGTAGATTTCACATGGGCTCGATCCGTCGGGCGGGCATCAGACGCCGACCGACCCAAAGGAGGAACCAGTGGCCAAGGCATCCAGAAAAAGAGGACCGCGGCAGCAGCAGGCCGCGGCGGCGCCCGGGCCGCCCAAGCCCAACTGGCCGGTGCTGGGACTGGCCGCGGTGGGGCTTGTGCTGGCGGGGTATCTGACGGGCACCGCGTGGTCGGGCGGGGAGACCGCCTTTTGCGAGGCGGGCGACGACTGCGACATTGTGCTCCAAAGCCGCTGGTCGGAGCTTCTGGGCCTGCCCACCTCGCTTTGGGGGTTTTTCGTGTACGTGGTGCTGGCGGGCGCGGCGCTCATCAAGCGGCGGAGCCGGCGCTGGAAGGTCTTGGCCGCGGTCTCGCTCTTCGGCATGGCCTACAGCCTGTACCTGACCTACATCTCCCTGTTCGTGCTGGAGGCCGCCTGTCCGTACTGCCTGACCTCCCTTGCGATCTTGACCGCCATCTTCGTCGTGACGCTGATGCAGGTCCCCCAGGTGAGCCACCGCGTGCCGTGGAAGCCCTGGCTCGGCGCGAGCTTCGGCGCCGCCGCGGTGGCGGTGCTGGCGATGCACCTGGTCTTCTACTCGGGCGCCACGGTGAACGCTTCGGCCAACGAAGACCCGTGGTTGCGAGGCTTGGCCGTGCACCTCGACGATATCGATGCCAAGATGTACGGAGCGTTCTGGTGCCCCGCCTGCCAGAGTCAGATGGAATTGTTCGGCGCTTCCGCCGAGCGCATCCCTTACATCGAGTGCAGTCCCGGGGGGCGCAGCGCGCCCACCGCGACCAAGTGCCTGGCGGCGGGCGTGCGTTCCTATCCCACGTGGGTGATCAAGGGCCAGCGTCAAGTCGGGGTGCTGACGCCGGCGACACTGGCGGATCGGAGCGGCTTCGCGGGGGTCAAGCCCGCGCAGAAGGAGGGTGGCTGATGCGACGTTTCTGGCTGGGCCTCACGGCCCTGCTCTTGATGGCGGCGGCTCCGGCCTGGGGCGATCCCTCCAAGTACCCGGAGTATGCCAAGGTGGAGCCGTCGGACAAGATCGCGATCCAATATGTCCGAGTCGAAGAACTCGTCCAGCACGTCCTCGACCGCAAGCCCCTCACCATCGTGGACGTGAGGCAAGCTCGGAGCTATGCCGACGGTCACATCAAGGGCGCCCTCTCGATACCGCTCGGCGCCTTCTACCGAGGTGCCGCCGTGCCCGAGGAGGGCCTCGTCGTACTCTATTGACAGTGCCCTCGCCACCTGGCCAGTTTGGCCTACGGAATTCTTCACAAGCAGGGCTACCGCAACATGAGAGTGTTGTACGAGGGTCTTCCCGGTTGGACCGAGAAGGGCTACCCCATGGAGACAGACTCGTAACCTGCGCGCGGGCCGGGGTTCAGCGTTTCTCGAACTGGTTCTTGCCCCAGAGGTTGTCCCACATCTCGTTGGTGATGGTGCCGACGACGTCGCGGGTCTTCTCCATGTCCTTGGCCACGGCCGGGCGGGCGGCGACGGTGTCGAACCAGCGGCTCAGGTGCGGGTGGTCGGCCATGTCCTGGCCCTGGCGCTCGTGCAGCCGGATCCACGGAAACACCGCCATGTCGGCGATGGAGTAGTCGCCGGCCAGGTACGCGTGCTCGGCGAGCCGCTTGTCCAGCACCCGGTAGATGCGCGCGCCCTCGCTGGTGTAGCGCTCGACGGCGTAGGGGATCTTCTCGCGCGCGTAGGCGCGGAAGTGGTGCGCTTGGCCGAGCATGGGGCCGACGCCCCCCACCTGGAACATCAGCCACTCCAGGACCTGGATGCGGGCGCGAGGTTCCGCGGGCAGGAACATTCCGGCCTTCTCGGCCAGGTAGATCAGGATGGCGCCGGATTCGAACACCGAGATGGGCTCGCCGCCCGGGCCGTCGCGGTCGAGGATAACCGGGATCTTGTTGTTGGGGCTGATCCTGAGGAACTCCGGGTCGAACTGCTCGCCCTTGCGCAGGTCCACCCAGTGAAGCCGGTAGTCGAGGCCCGTCTCCTCGAGCATGATGTGGATCTTCTGCCCGTTGGGCGTGGCGCTGGTGTAAAGCTCGATCATGGCGGTCTCCTTGCGGGACTGTCCGTGAGGCAGGATACTGGATAAATACCCGTCTCCTTGCCCGAGGCTGGAATTCCTGCACATCTTATCACGTGAACGAACGGGACAGCACCCCGAGAGACTCCGGCGCGATGACGATGACACCGGCCGCACGCATCATTACCCTGACCACCGACTTCGGCTACCGGGACCCCTTCGTGGGCATCATGAAAGGGGTGATCCACGGTATCGATCCGGCGGCCGTGATTGTCGACCTGACACACGGGGTGGCGCCGCAGGACGTCACCGGCGGCGCGCTCGCGCTGGCGGCCGCCGTCGACTTCTTTCCCACGGGCGCCATACACGTGGCGGTGGTGGATCCCGGAGTGGGCGGCGCCCGGCGCCCCATTCTCGTGGAGACCGCCCGCGGCCGCTACGTCGGCCCGGACAACGGGCTCTTGAGCCTCGCCGCGGGCCGGCAACGGCCGATCCGCGTGGTCCACCTGTCCAACCCGGATTACCACCTGCACCCCACGAGCACGACCTTCCATGGCCGGGACGTCTTCGCCCCCGCGGCCGCCCACCTTTCCGCCGGAGTGCCGGCGGAGAAGCTGGGGCAAACGGTCGAGAGCTTCGAGAGCCTGGAGGTGCCCGAACCGCGAAGGCAGGACGGGGGCGCCATCGACGGCGAGGTCATCTACATCGACGGTTTCGGCAACCTCACCACCAACATGCGGCGCGAGGACCTGGCGGCCTTCGACCCGGCGGGAGTGGACGTGCGGGTCGGCGACCATGTGATCCGGGGCCTGTCCCCCAACTACGCCTCGGCCGGCGCGGGCACGTACCTCGCCCTGATCAATAGCTGGGGGCACCTGGAGATTTCCCGGTGCGAGGGCAGCGCGCGATCCGGCCTCGGCGCCCATGTCGGCACCCGGGTGCTTCTGCGGGGCGCTTGATGTGGTATTGTCTTGGCCGGCCGGCCCGTGGAACCAAACGGGCCGGGACACGGTCGCGGAGGTGGCGATGACAGAAGAACGGCCGAGCTGGGATCAGTACTTCATGACCATCACGCGGCAGGTGGCGGAACGTTCCACCTGCACCCGCGCCAAGGTGGGCGCCGTGATCGTCCGGGATCGGAGCATCCTCGCCACGGGCTACAACGGCTCGCCCGCGGGAATGCCCCACTGCACGGAGTTGGGCTGCCTCATCTACGAAACCAGGAATCCCGACGGTGAGATGGAGAAGAACTGCTTCCGCACCATCCACGCCGAGATCAACGCCATCGCCCAGGCCGCCAAGAACGGCGCCAGCATCAAGGACGCCTCCATCTACATCACCCACACGCCGTGCATCCACTGCCTCAAGGTGCTGGTGAACACGGGCATCGGCGATATCTACTACGAGAAGCCGTACAAGCTCGACACGGTGGCGGAGATCCTGGAGCACACCGGCGTCCGGCTGCACCCCGTGGCCATGCCGTGAGACTCCCCCTCCCCACCCCTGGATTCCCGCTTTCCGGGCTGTGTCAAAACACCATCTGAGAGAGGCGCCAACCCGCCGAAGAGTCATTCCCGCGAAAGCGGCTGTGTCAAAACTCCATCCGGGATAGGCTACCAACCCCCGAAGAGTCATTCCCGCGAAAGCGGGAATCCAGGGGTGGTGGTGGGGCACTACATCTGCGTTTCCCCGCCTCGCCACCCCTGGATTCCCGCTTTCGCGGGAATGACTCTTCGGGGGGTTGGTGCCAATTCTTGTCCTGTCGACGGTTGCGACACAGCCTGGTTCACGGGAATGACGAAACGGGGGCTCCGTTTCCTCGGGAGTTCTGACACAGCTTGGTTCACGGGAATGGCGGGAGGCGCCGCGCCCTTCCTAGCGGCCGACGAAAAAAGGCAGGAGCCGCCGATGGCGACCCCTGCCTTTCAAGTGTCCTCGGGCCGCCAGGCGACGGCGCGGAAACGGTTAAACCTTGCCCGCGAGCAGGAAGGCGATGATCAGGGCGTAGATGCCCAGCGCTTCGATAAGGGCCAGCGACAGGATCAACGGCGTGAAGATCTTGTCGGCGGAGTTGGGGTTGCGGCCGATGCTTTCCATGGCCGCGCCGCCTACCCGGCCTTGCGCGAGCGCGCAACCGAACGCGGCGATGGCGATGCCGAGGCCGGCGCCCAGTGCGACGATGCCCGGGACCAGGCCGGCCGAGCCGCCGCCCGCGGCATCCGCCGCAACGGCAACACCCGACAGCAGCAGCGTGAAGAGTCCCGTCAGTACGAAGGCTGTGAGTTGCTTCATGTT
This sequence comes from Deltaproteobacteria bacterium, assembly GCA_026712905.1. Taxonomy (NCBI): domain Bacteria; kingdom Pseudomonadati; phylum Myxococcota; class Myxococcia; species Deltaproteobacteria bacterium. Next base: position 69,383 of record JAPOPM010000199.1, on the reverse strand, counting down.
TTTTCTCCTTTCCGGCGCCGAGGTCGTTGCCGCAAGCCTCTCCTCTTCATCCTCCCCGACTGGCAAACCGCGGCGTCAATGATCGTGGCTCAAGGCCAGAGACGCATAGATCATGCTCAAGAGCGTAAAAACGAAGGCCTGGATGACCGACACCAAGGCCCCCAGCAGATAGAACAGCACCGGGATGACCACGTAGGTCAGGCCGGTGAATATCTCCACCACCAAGTGGTCGGCGAACATGTTGAATGCGAGCCGCAGGCCCAGCGTGAGCGGCCGGAACATGTGCGAGAAAATCTCGATCAGGAAGAACAGCGGCGCGATCACCAGGAACGGCCCCATGAACTGCTTGAGGTAGGCGCCGCCGTGCTCGCGCACGCCGAAGTAGTGGTAGGCCCCGAAGGAAACCAGGCCCAGGCCTAGTGTGATGTTGAGGTTGCTCGTGGGCGGCGAGAACCCGGGCACGAGGCCGATGAAGTTGGACAGCAGGATGAAAATGAAGAACGTCCCGTAAAGCGACAGGTAGCGCCGGCCGTGGTGCCCGATGATGCTGTCGCTCAGGTTCGTGACGAACTCGATCAAGAGCTCGAAGATGTTGACCAGGGTGATCCGGTCGCTGGGAATGACCGCGTCGCGGGTGTCCAGCAGCCGGCGCCGCGCCGCGAGCGCCAGGCAGACCAGCAGCACCATGCTCACCAGCGAGAAGAAGATCTGCAGCGGCACCAGCCCCTGCAAGAAGCCGGGTACCAAGTCGTACCATGTGAATGGATGATGTCCCATCGATGACTCACCTGCCGATTTGCGTATCGTACAGCCGATCCCACAAGATCGCGAGGATCAGGCAGTTGACCCCTACCGCGAACGACACCGCGTCCGGAGAGATGCGGGTCAGCAACAACCAGGAGGCGCCCAGCAGGAAGCAGAACTTGAAGACCAGCAGGAAAATCCCCGCCCGGACCCGCCCCTTGCTCGCGAACGGCGTGATCACCCACCGGATGCCCACCGCCAGGAGCAGGAAGTTCACTCCCATGAACAGGCCGCCCAGCAAGAGCCCGCCGGGCTCCAGCCACTCCAGCGGCACGAGCGCCAGGAAACCGGCCACCAGCAGTCCGTGCCACAACTCCACGCGCCAGACCGGGAGACCGCTCGCTTCCCAACTCATCGGTGCTCCCTGGCGAAATGCCGCAAGAGCATCACGAGCCGCCAGAACGCCATCACGAGCCCCAGAAGCCCCAACACCAGCACCATCCAGGGCGAGCTGCCGAAGTAGGAGTCCGCGTAGTGCCCAAGCACCAACCCGGCTCCGACCGTCGTGGGAAACTCGAATCCGATGGCGGTGTATTTGGCGGCCCGGAAGAGAACGGGTCTCTTTTCCGGTGGCCCGTCCCGGCCGTCCTGTGCGTCGCTCACTGAAACCGGTTTTCTAACATGCGCACCGGGACCGGTCAACGGCGGCGGTCCGGGGGCCGAACGCCACGGCGACGACTCAACGTGGGACCACGCCGTCCTCTTCCGCCCAGTCCGCGAAGGCCGCCACGGTGGCGGCGATGTCTTCCTCGCCGTGCGCCAGGGATACGAACCAGGCCTCGAACTGGGACGGCGGCAGGTAGACGCCGCGCGCGAGCATGCCGTGAAAAAAACGTGCGAAGCGTTCCCGGTCGCAGGTCCTGGCGTCATCGGGCGCCGCCACCCGCTCCGGCCCCAGGAACAGCGTCAGCATGGAGCCCACGCGGTTGACCGTGCCCGGCACGCCGCGCGCGAGCACCTCGCGGAGCCCATCTTCGAGCATGCGGCCCTTCTCCTCCAGCTCCCGGTAGACGTCCGGTCCTTCCAGCGCCCTCAGCGTGGCGAGCCCGGCGGTGACCGTCACCGGGTTCCCCGAGAGCGTGCCCGCCTGGTACACGGGACCTTCCGGCGCCAGCCGCGCCATGATGTCCCGCCGTCCGCCGAACGCCCCCACCGGGAGCCCGCCGCCCAACACCTTGCCCAGGCAGGTGAGGTCCGGCGTCACGCCGTAGCGTTCCTGTGCACCGCCCCGCGCCACCCGGAAGCCCGTAATCACCTCGTCGAAGATGAGAACGACGCCCTGGCGCGCCGTAACCTCCCGCAATGCCTCGAGAAACCCCGGTGCCGGCGGAATCACGCCCATGTTGCCGCACACCGGTTCGACGATCACCGCCGCCAGATCCTCGCGGTGCCGCTCGACCAGACCGCGCACGGAGTCCGCATCGTTGAAGCGCGCCAGCAGGGTATCGGCGGTAAAGCTCTCCGGCACGCCGGCGCTGTCGGGCAGGGAGAAGCTCTCCACGCCCGAACCGGCCTTGGCCAGCAGGGCGTCGACGTGCCCATGGTAGCAGCCGTCGAACTTGAGCACCTTGCTGCGCCCGGTGTAGCCCCGCGCCAGGCGGATGGCGCTCATGGTCGCCTCGGTGCCGGAGTTCACCAGACGCAACTGTTCCACGCCGCCCATGCGCTCGCAGACGAGTTCCGCCAACTCCACCTCCTTGGCGGTGGGCGCGCCGAAGCCGGTGCCCTCGGGCACGGCGTCCACGAGCGCCTGCACCACCCCCACCGGCGCATGTCCCAGAATGAGCGGTCCCCAGGCGCAGACGTAGTCGATGTACCGCCGCCCTTCCCGGTCAACGATCCGCGATCCCTGGGCCCGGGCGATGTAGAGGGGGTCGCCGCCGACGGCGTTCCACGCCCGCACCGGGCTGTTCACACCGCCGGGAACGACGTGCCGCGAACGGTCGACAAGATCCGCTGAGGACGGCCTTGGGCGGTTATCCACACTACACCTCGTTGCCTCGCTCCGGGCGCGGTTTCGGGCGCCCGTGACCCAGCCCTTCGCCTTTTCCCCGTCTCCGCTCACCCGAAAGATACGGCGACTCCGGCGATAACATTACAGAAAAAAATGACGTGTGTTTTTGGTATTGCAATGCGCCAACAAAACCATTAAAAGGACGGTTTTCTTTGGTTACACCGATTAGGCAAATGGGCTGAACACTCACCGCCTCCGCGAGGAATTCCGGCGGGGTTTCGGGTTCTACTATGGCCTGAAACCGGGAGCCATTGTCCAGAAAGTTGTCCACATCTGTGGATAATTTTGTTGATAACCACAGTCACGCTAGCGCCATAACTCTCCTTGAATACAATGAAAAAGCTTCCGCGTGAGATTCAGGACCGGTTGAAGGAAAGGCTCGGCTTACACGATTTCGAGACATGGATCAAACCCCTGACGTTTACCCCAAGCGCGAGCGGTGAGATCACCATCGAGGTTCCCAGCAATCTGTTCCGCGACTGGCTCCACGAGAACTACCTCGACGCCATCAAGGAGGAGTTCAAGACGTACTACGGCGAGGCCGCACCGGTCGCTCTTTCGGTCAATCCGTCGCGCGTGCCCCAGCAGGCGCCGTCTCCACCCAAACCCACCGCCCAACCGGCGGACTCCTCGACGCTGATCCCGCGCTACACCTTCGAGAACTTCGTCGTCGGCACCAGCAACCAGTTCGCCCATGCCGCGTGCCTCGCGGTCGCCAGCAGACCCGCGGAACACTACAACCCGCTGTTCATCTACGGCGGCGTGGGCCTGGGGAAGACTCACTTGGTGAATGCCCTGGGAAACCGCCTGCGGGAGCAGAGCCCTGGTCAAAAAGTCGTCTACACAACCTCCGAATCGTTCATGAACAACCTCATCTCGTCTCTGCGGCGGGACCGCATGAACGAGTTCAAGAACCACTTCCGCAGCATCGACGTGCTCATCCTCGACGACATCCAGTTCATCGCCGGCAAGGAACGCACCCAGGAAGAGTTCTTCCACACCTTCAACTCGCTCTACGAGAGCCACAAGCAGATCATCCTCACATCCGATCGTTTTCCCAAGGAGATCTCCGACCTGGAAGACCGGCTTCGGAATCGCTTCGAGTGGGGCCTGACCGCCGACATCCAGCCGCCGGACATCGAGACTCGCATCGCGATCCTCATCAAGAAGGCCGAGGAGGAAGAGATCGACCTGCCGCAAGAGGTCGCGGACTTTCTCGCCACCCACATCCGCTCCAACGTCCGGGAGTTGGAAGGCTCCCTCACCCGCCTCGGCGCCTTCGCTTCCCTCACCAACGTCGAAATCACCATCGATCTCGCGCGGGAGGCGTTGAAGCACACCCTGAAGGAGAACGAGAAACACGTCACCGTGCGCAACATCCAGAAAGCCATCTGCGAGCACTTCGACGTCAAGATCAGCGACCTCAAGTCCAAGCGGCGCACGAAAAACATCGCCGTCGCGCGCCAGGTCGCCATGTACCTCTGCCGCAAGTACACCGCCACCTCCTATCCCGCCATCGGGGCCGAGTTCGGCGGGCGCGACCACTCCACGGTCATCCACGCCTCCAAGACCATCGAAAGGAAGGCCACCACCGACCCCGAGATCAAGGCCACCGTGGAACGGCTGGAGCGCCAGCTCAAGAGTTGAGTGAACACGCTGTGGAGAACCCGACACAGCCTGTTGAAAACTCGCTGAGTTCACTGCTCTCGCGGCCGGCCCCTACAGACAACGGGAGTGGCCGCGTTTTTTTTCCACCGCAAAAGTGCTTTAATAGCGGTAGTTTCCAACGGCTATCCCGATATCCACAGGCCCTACTACTACTTCTGATATTTCAATAATATAGAAGATGAATTAGAGCCGACGATACTGGAGGATAAATGCAGATCCGAGCCAAACGCGAAGAGTTTCTGGACGCGTTGTACTGGAGCCAGAGCACGGTGGAACGGCGCAACACCATGCCGATACTGGCCAACGTGCTGGTGGAAACCCAGGGCAATCGGATACGTCTCACGGGCACCGACCTCGAGGTGGGCGTACGCGCCAGCCTCAACGGCGAGATCATCACATCGGGCAGCGTCACGGTGGATGCCAGGAAGCTCTACGAGATCGTGCGCGAGTTGTCCGAGGAGTTCATCGACCTGAAGCGGTTGGACAACGACCGGGTTGAGATCCAGAGTGGCAAGTCCGTCTTCAAGATGGTGGGTCTCGACGCGCGTGAGTTCCCCGCGTTCGTGTCGAGCGGCGAGGCGGAGCGCAAGGATTGCCCGGCGCTGGCGCTGAAGGAGATGATCGACAAGACGATTTTCTCCATATCCACGGACGAGACCCGCTCCAACCTGAACGGCGCGCTGCTGCACGAGATGGAGAACAATCGGGTGCGCATGGTGACCACCGACGGTCATCGGTTGTCCCTGGTGCAGCGCGAGATCGGGCCGTTGGGGCTCGCGAAGGGAGTGATTATCCCGCGCAAGGGGCTGGCCGAGTTGCGCCGGCTCCTGGAAGACCCCGCCGAGGAAACCGTGTCCCTGGGTTTCACCGACAACATGGTGTTCGTGTGGAAGGGGGACGTCGAGATGTCCATCCGGCTCATCGACGGCGAGTTCCCCGACTACGACAAGGTCATACCGTCGGACAACAAGAACAAGGCGGATGTGGTTCAAGCCATCCTGTTTCGTGCCTTGCGTCGCGTGTCGCTGCTCTCCAGCGACCGCTTTCGTGGCGTCCGCGTCGAGTTCACCGGCGGCACCATCGGGATCTCCGCCAACAACCCGGATCTCGGGGAAGCGGCCGAGGAAGTGGACGTGGCGTACGAGGGCAACCGCATCGTCATCGGCTACAACGCCCAGTACCTGCTGGACATCCTGAACGTCATGGAACAGGACGACCACGTCGAGATGGGCCTGATGGACGACGAGAGTCCCACGGTAGTGCGCCGCGGCGGCGACGACACGCTGCTGTACGTGGTCATGCCGATGCGGATCTAGACAGGCTGCGTCCGAGATCACAACGCAAGTACGCCGCGGAACGTCAAACTCTGGAGCAACATGGCAGAGCAGTCCCACATCGACCGAAGTCTCAAGACCGTCGCCTGCTTCGTCATCACCGTAAGCGACACGCGTGATGCGTCGACGGACCGCAGCGGCGCCACCATCAAGGGGATGCTTGAGGAAGGCGGCCATGCGCTGGCGGGGTACGAGATCGTCAAGGACGAGCCCGAGGACATCCGCGCGCTCTTGGGAACCGCGCTGGCCGCGGACGGCGTGGACGTGGTGCTACTGAACGGCGGCACCGGCATTGCGCCCCGCGACGGCACCTACGAGGTGGTGAGCGGCGTCATCGAAAAGCGCATCGACGGCTTCGGCGAGTTGTTCCGGTACCTGAGCTACCAGGAGATCGGCGCCGCCGCGATGCTGAGCCGCGCGGTGGCGGGGGCCGTGGGCAGCCGGATCGTGGTATCCATGCCGGGTTCGCGCGGCGCCGTGGAAACGGCCATGAAGGACCTGCTGCTGCCGCAGTTGGGCCACATGGTGGCGCAGGCGCGCGGAATATGAAGGTGCGCGTCAAGCTCTTCGCCATGCTGCGGGAGCGGGCGGGCGCCGGCGACGCGGTCCACGAGGTTCCCGACGGCTCCACCGTGAACGAGCTGTGGAAACGGCTCCAGAGTGAGTACCCGGGCCTTTCCGGCATCGACCTCAGGCTCCTCTACGCGGTGAACAGTGAGTACGTCGAGCGCGGCCAGCGGCTCGCCGACGGCGACGAGGTCGCCTTCATCCCGCCGGTGAGTGGAGGATGACGTGTTCCGGCTGACCGACAAACCCATCGACTTGAACGAATTGCTCGCCTACGTGGGCGACCCCGGCGCGGGCGCCGTCTCGACCTTCATCGGCGCCACCCGCGACAACAACGAGGGGCGCTCCATCATATCCCTGGACTACGAGGCCTACCCCGGCATGGCCGAGCAGGAGCTGGCCCGGCTAGGCGAGGAAGCCGCGGCGAAGTGGGAAATCACCCGCGCGGCCATCGTCCACCGCATCGGCAACGTGCCCATCGGCGAGGCCAGCGTGATGATCGCCGTCTCCGCGCCGCATCGCGACGACGCCTTCAAGGCATGCCGCTACGCCATCGACGAATTGAAGAAGCGCGTGCCCATCTGGAAGAAGGAAATCTACCAGGGCGGCGAGATCTGGATCGGCAGCCAGAGCGGCGAACGCTTCGCCACCCCGTGACGGATCGTCATTCCCGCGAAACAGGCCGTGTCAAAACTCATGAGGCATCTACGTAACGGAACGTCATTCCCGCGGAAGCGGGAATCCAGGGGTGGTGGTGGGGTACTACAGCGGCGTTTCCCCGCCTCCCCGCCCCTGGATTCCCGCTTCCGCAGGAATGACGTTCCGTAGGGTGGATACGCGGCCGGGGCTACCCTAGCTAGCCTTCCTCGACGCGCAGAATCGCGGCCGCCGGCAAATTCTCCAGCAAATCGGCCACCGCCCGGTCGAGGTAGTCTCCGCTCTTGGACTCCACCGTCACCTTCACCTTGTAGTCCGGGTTGTCCAGCACCGGGTAGGAGCCCAGCAGGATGTCGGGAAACCGCTCCAGCAGTTCGTTGAGGGTGCCCGCGATGACGCCCTCGCCGTCCTTGATATAGATGTTGCGCAGGTGGAACGGCTCCTCGCGGAAGCGTTCCTTGATGGCCTGGAATCGGTCCTGCAGGATGCGCGGCACGCCGGCGAAGATGTAGACGTTCCGCATGCGGATCACCGGAGCGAACATGGCCCCGGCGGCGAGCAACTCCGCTCCCTCCGGCACCATGGCCATGCGCAGCCGCGCCGGGTTCACGTCCGCGCCGTAGCGCGCGCGCAGGCGTCCTTCCAGCCGCGGCTCGATAACGGCCTTGACGCCGAAGCCGTGGGCGATTCCCTCGATGGTCACGTCATCGTGGGTGGGGCCGACGCCGCCGGTGGTGAAGACCAGGTTCCACCTCGCGGCGAAGCGCGCCGCCGTGCGCCCGATGAGCTCCAGGTCGTCCGGTATCACAGTCACGCGCTGGACCTCGACCCCGAGCTGGCGCAGTTCCCGGCACAGGAACGTGGAATTGATGTCCTGGGTCTTCCCCGAAAGGACCTCGTTGCCGATGATGATGATGCCCGCGGACTTGGACATGACGAGGGACCATAGTATGCCAAGGAACGGCAAAGCGAAAGCGCTACAGGATACCAGGGAGGTGCCCGTGCCATGAACCAGACCGAGAAATATCTGATCGACGTGGCCTATCCGTATTGGGAGACCGAGGCCGAGATCGCCAGGCGATTCTTCCGCGGCGGTCCGACCCGCGAGCAGCACGTCTACTGGCTCAAGGCCCAGCTATGGAAGGAGCTGCACCCGGTGGACGGCTATTTCACCGGCCTGCACCGGGAGTTGGCCAACTTGGTGGAGATGTTCCCCGAAGTGGACCGCACCGTCGACCGGCACCATTACCACGGGCTCATGGAGCAGATGGTCCAGGAGTTCAACCACTACGTGCTCCAGGCCGACATCCTGGAGTACCTGCTCGGCCGCAAGATCGCCGCCGAGGACACCATCCAGTTGCCCGAAGAGAAGGCCCTGGGGGATCTGCGCCGGGACTACGTGGCCGGTTCGGTGGTGGAGAAGGCCGCGGTGCTGGTCACCGAGGGCGGCGGCGCGCGCCTCTTCCGGGAGGGGCGCAAGCTCAAGGGCAGCGTGCTCGCGCGCAAGATCGCCGCGGCCATGGAGGTGGTCTACCAGGACGAGAAGAACCACTACCGCGAGGCCGCGCGCGAGGCGGCCGCGGCGGTCGGCACCAAGCAGCACCTCAAGACCATGAAGCGGGCCATCGAGCGCGTCAGCCTGCAGCGCGTGCGCATGCGCAACGAGATGTTCCAGTACCCGTTGTCGGAAGAGGCCGTCGAGCGCAGTCTCGCGAGACACCACCGGCCGGTGTAACGCCCTTCGACTTCGCGCCGCTGGGCGCGGCGCCTCGCTCAGAACAACGTCACGGCCTGCCCAGCGGATGGGACTTGGGGCCGGCGCAGACCCCGCGCTTGGACGCGCGGATGAACTCCAGCAGGAAGGCGACGTCCCCGAAGGGATCGGAGAGGTGCTCTTCCAGTTCCTTCACCGCGGCGCTCAGGTTGCGGCGCTTGCGGAAAAGGATCTGGAAGGCGTTCTTCAGAACCCGGACGCGGGGTTCCTCGAAACCGGCCCGGCGCAGACCGACCACGTTCAGTCCGCGCACGGTGTGCTGCCAGTCGATGATGGCGAACGGCGGCACGTCGCGGCTCGTGGCGCTCAAGCCGCGCATGATGGCCATCGTACCGACGCGCACGAACTGGTGCACGGCGCAGCTCGCGGAGAGCACCACGCGGTCGCCGATCTCCACGTAGCCGCCCACCACGGAGTTGTTGGTCATGATGATGCGGTCGCCCAGCCGGCAATTGTGGGCCACGTGGCAGTTGGCCATCAGGAAGTTGTCGTCGCCGATCACCGTGGTGGAGTCCGGCGCCGTACCCCGGTGGACCTGGACGCCCTCGCGAAACACGTTGCGGTGGCCGATGTGGAGGTAGGACTTGGCGCCCCGGTAGGAGAGGTCCTGCGGCGCGTCTCCCAGGACGGCGCCGCTGTGCACCTGGTTGCCTTCACCCAGTTCGGTCCACCCCAACACCACGGCGTGGGGCGCCAGGCGGGTGCCGGCGCCGATCTTCGCCGGGCCGTCGATGACGGCATGGGCGCCTAGCTCGGCGTCGGGGTGAATTTCGGCGCGTGGATCCACGACGGCAGTAGGATGTATCGACATGGTTGATCTCCGGCTGTTACGGCTGAAGCGCTGCCGAAGATTCGACAGGCAACCTCGAGCGGAAGGCGCCGGATCTGGGCATTGGGTCGGGTACGGGATACTGATTCATCGAGGCTCGGATTCTTCGATGGGCTGCGACTCGTCCACCAGTTCGTCGCCGGCAACGCGGTAGGTCCCGCCCGCCCAGGCGCCGAGGTCGACGAACCGGCAGCGCTCCGAGCAGAAGGGCCGGCAAGGATTGCCGGTCCATGGCGTTTCGGTACGACAAATGGGGCACTTGATGGTGGTCGGCATGTTGGTGCGGCCGCTTTCGAGCGCCGGCACGATCCGTGTCGAGGACCGTTCCGGCCAGCATGCGGCTCCTCCTTCTTGACTAGCAGTTTCGTCTCTATTTTTCAAAAGATGACACACTCGCGAAGGGAGCTTGAGAGCGCCGCCGGAGGGAGGCATACTGATCCCCGGCGGTCGAGCGCCACGGACCCGGGAGCCGGTCCGTGGCTCAGCAGTCCTACACCGACGGAGCGAGAAGCCCATGAATGACCTGTTGCCGGTCCTCGTGATGGCTGGCGGCAACGACCGGGTTGAAACCATACCGGAGGGCGTGGCGCCCGAAGACGTGCTGAAGGGTTTCAAGGGCGCCGTACGCCTGCCGTCCGGTCGCTGCATCGCGGGCGAACTGATCCACCGGATGCGCGAAAGCCACCGGTTCGAGGACCCCGTTCTGGTGGGGCCGCGGCACGTCTATGGGGACCTGGTGGACTGCGAGATCAGTGATACCCCGGGAGATCTCCTGGCCAACATCCAGCGGTTCGCCGCCCTCCTGACCGAGCGCTACCCGGACCGCCCGGTGGCGGTCTCGGCCTGCGACATCCTGCCCACGGCGGAAGAGTTCCGGACCCTGCTGGACGAGGGCTACGGGCCCAGTGCCGACAGGGGCCTGTGGTGGCAGATGATCGCGGCCGAGGCCGAGGAGATGGGCGTCAGCCGTTGGAAGCCCAGCTACCGCATGCGTCCGGCGCCGCGCGAGCCGTTGCTGAACCTCTATCCCGGCCACTTGCTGGTGCTGCGGGCGAACGCCATCCGCCTCGACTGGTTCAACATGTTCCTCATGATGGCGTACCGCTACCGCAACCGCAGCATCTACGAGCGCCTGACCCGCATCACGCTGAGGGCCGTGGGCTTGTGGCTGGAGGAAGACGCGCGCCTGCTGCGGAACTTCCGCTGCCCGGGACGCACCCTGGCGGCACCCTACGGCATCCTGAAGACCTACCTGCGCTACACCGCGCGGCGCCTTACAGTGCCGGAGCTCGCCGCCGAGCTGTCCCGCCAGATCATCGTCCGGGACGACGCCGGCGCCATGCCCCAGCCCGTGGCCCTGACGGTGACCCGCATCCGCTCCTTCGCCAAGGACATCGACACCCGCGGCGAACTGGAGGAAATCGCGGGATGAGGCGGAACGGCCGCCGCGCCACTTCCTCCGTCATTCCCGCGGAACAGGCTTTGTCAAGACTCCGCTCGGCCAGGCAAAGGCGCAGCCCCGCGAACCGTCATTCGCGCGGAACAGGCCGTGACAAGACTCCGCTCGGCCAGGCAAAGGCGCAGCCCCGCGAACCGTCATTCCTGCGGAACAGGCCGTGACAAGACTCCGCTCGGCCAGGTAAGGCGCAGCCCCGCGAACCGTCATTCGCGCGGAACAGGCCGTGACAAAACGTCGTCCGGACACGAATTGGCACCAACCCCCCGAACCGTCATTCCCGCGGAAGCGGGAATCCAGGGGTGGTGGCGGGGCACTACAGCGGCGTTTCCCCGCCTCCCCGCCCCTGGATTCCCGCTTCCGCGGGAATGACGGTTCAGGGAGTTGGTGCCTTAGGCGTTTTACAGCACACGCCCGAGCCAGCGGCGGAGGAACGCCGGTCCCTGGCGTTCCAGCGCCGGCGCGAACCGGCGGGTGGCGTCACGGAGTTGCGCCACCGAGATGTCCGGGGTGGTCGCGATTTCCAGGGTGTGGCCGATGAACCAGCGCTCGAGGCCGGCGGCGGTCACCTCGGGATGAAACTGGAGCGCCAGCGCGCGCTCGCCCCAACCGAAGGCCTGGTTCTCGCACACCTCGGTGGCGGCCAGGTGGATCGCGCCGTGCGGCAGGTCGAAGGTGTCGCCGTGCCAGTGGAGCACCGAGGCACGGTCCGGCGCCAACAGGCTCAGGGCCGACGCGGCCCCGGCTTCGCTCAGGGAGAGCGGCCCCCAACCGATTTCCTTGCGTCCCGCGCCGTACACCCGCGCCCCCAGCGCCCGCGCCATGAGCTGGGCGCCCAGGCAGATGCCCAGGGTCGGCCGGTCCGCCGCCAGGCGGCCTTCGATGAGGCGCACCTCCTCCGTCAGGAAGGGATACGGGCCGTCGTCCCCGGCGCCGATGGGACCGCCCAGGACCACCAGCAGATCGGCGTCCGCCGCCGCGTCGAGCCCATCCAGGCCGGCCTCGACATACTGGACGCGCCAGCCGCCCTCGGCCAACGGGCCGGCGAATGACCCCAGGTCTTCGAAAGCGACGTGCCGGACAACCACGGCGCGCGGCGGGATGGATGTGGGGGAATGGCTCATGGGCGCAAACTCTCGGCAAAGTTCCCCCTAGCGCGCAAACCGTCTAAACTCAAACGGAGGGTCGGCCGGAGAGGGCCGCGAAGGGAGACGAGCACATGGATGACGACAACCAGCCCGCGCCGCTAGTGCTGCGCGGGCATCCGGTTCTTCCGGCGCCGGCGGGGCCGGTGGTGTTGCTGATACTCGACGGGGTGGGCGTCGGCGCGGGGGATGAGTTCGACGCCCTGTCGCTGGCGCGCACGCCGACGCTGGACTCCCTGCGCGGCGACGGCCTCCTGATCACCCTCCGGGCCCACGGCACCGCCGTCGGGCTGCCGTCCGACGCCGACATCGGCAACTCCGAGGTGGGCCACAACATCATGGGCGCGGGGCGGGTCTTCGACCAGGGCGCCAAGTGCGTGGACCGGGCCATCGAGACCGGCGAGTTGTACGACGGCTACTGGAAGACCCTCGTGGAGCGCGTCCGCGCCGGCGGCGGCGCGCTCCACTTCATGGGTCTTCTGTCCGACGGCAACGTGCACTCTCACGAGGCGCACCTGCACGCGCTGATCCGCCGCGCCGACCAGGACGGGCTCGATCGTGTGTACGTGCACGCGCTGCTGGATGGGCGCGACGTCCCGGACCGCACGTCGCTGGTCTACCTGGAACGGCTCGAAGCGGTGCTCGCCGCCATCCGCGACCGGGGCGGGCGCGACTACCGCATCGCCTCCGGCGGCGGCCGCATGGTGGTGACCATGGACCGCTACGAGGCGGACTGGAGCATCGTCGAGCGGGGTTGGCGCGCCCACGTTCTGGGCGCGGCCGAGGGGTTTCCCAGCGCCGCGGCCGCGGTGGAGCACTTCCGCGCCGCCGAGCCCGGCATCAGCGACCAGGTGCTGCCCGAGTTCACCGTGTGCAACGCCGACGGCAGCCCGGTGGCCCCCATCGAGGACGGCGACGGCGTCATCTTCTTCAACTTCCGCGGCGACCGCGCCATGGAGATGTCCCGGGCCTTCAACGAGGGCGCCGGGTTCGACCGCTTCGAGCGCGGGCGGGTGCCGGACGCGGCCTTCGCCGGCATGATGCTCTACGACGGCGACCTGGGCATCCCCGAACACTACCTGGTGTCGCCGCCCCGGATCCGCCACACCCTGGGCGAGTACCTGGCCGCCGCCGGCGTGACCCAGTTCGCCTGCGCCGAGACCCAGAAGTTCGGCCACGTCACCTACTTCTGGAACGGCAACCGCTCCGGGAAGTTCGACGAAGCGTTGGAGGAGTACGTGGAAATCGCCTCCGACCGGGTGCCCTTCGAACAGCGTCCGTGGATGCGTTCGGCCGAGACCGCCGACGCCGTGCGCCGCGCCGTCGGCGACGGTCGCCACCGCTTCATCCGCGCCAACTTCGCGGGCGGCGACATGGTGGGCCACACCGGCGACATCCACGCCACCATCATCGCCCTGGAGGCCATCGACCTCGCAATGGGCCGCATCCTGCCCGCCGTGGCCGCCGCCCGGGGCTGCCTGGTGGTCACCGCCGACCACGGCAACTCCGAGGACATGGTGGAACGCGACAAGACCGGCGCGCCCCTGCGCCAGGACGGCAAGCCCGTCTTCCGCACCGCCCACTCCATCAACCCCGTGCCCTTCCTCATCCGCGACTTCTCGGGCCGCGCCCACAGCCTCGCCCCGCCGCCGGACGCCGGCCTCGCCAACCTCGCCGCCACGCTGCTGGAGCTGCTGGGCTACCAGCCTCCCGAGGAGTTCGCCCCGAGCCTGCTGCGGGTGAAAACCGGCGGATAGGCCCCGGGGAACCCGTCATTACGGCGAAACAGGCTGTGTCAAAACTGATGAGGCAGAGCCTCCTCGATTCGTCATTCCCGCGGAAGCGGGAATCCAGGGGTGGTGGTGGGGCACTACAGCGGCGTTTCCCCGCCTCGCCGCCCCTGGATTCCCGCTTCCGCGGGAATGACGAATCGGGGGGGTTGGCGCCGATTCTTGTCCGGACGACGTTTTGACACAGCCTGGAAAGCGGGAATCCAGGGGCGGGGCGGGGCTGAGTAGGACAGGGTTCGGGCCTACGGGAAGAAGGCCAACTTCACCAGCAAGCCTACGATGGTCGAGCCGAATCCGAACACCGCCAACCGCAGGACCGCGACCTGTTTGTCGAGTCTTGCAAAGTCCTCCTTGGTGACCATGTTGGCCTCGACGCGGTCGAGCCTGGCCTCGAGTTTTGCCAGCTCCTCCTTGGTGACCATGTTGGCCTCGACGCGGTCGAGCCTGGCCTCGAGTTTTGCCAGCTCTTCCTTGGTGGCCATGTTGGCCTCGACCCTGTCGAATCTGGCCTCGATCCTGGCGATGTCTTCCTTGGTGCTCACGTTGTCCGTCGAGGGTACGGCGCCCGCCGCGGCCTTCGCCCTGTCCGGCGAAGCCCCGGCGTCGACCAGCGCATCGTAGAGTTCGGAAACGATCAAGCCCATCATGGCATCTCCGGATGCGCCGCGCGCACGTTTACGGTTCGTTCCAAAACACGGAACCAAGAAACCCGGCCAAAGTCAAGGCTGCCCACAAAAGGAACATCGGCGCCGCGCACGGGTTCTCAAGGGTTTTCGTAAACGTCCTTGACCCTCCTTTACCCCCCGGAGTAGACTTCTTGCATGGCCGCGAAAGGAGATGATTCCAGTCGACCGGGGAGCGCAGCCGAGGCAAGCACGGCCAAGCACCGCGTCCTTCTCCTGGACAGCTATTCGCTCGCCTTCCGCGCCTTCTTCGCGCTGCCGGAGACGTTGGTGACCAGCTCCGGGCAGGTGACCAACGCGGTGTTCGGGTTCACCTCGATGCTCTTCAAGCTGGAGAGCGAGGAGCGGCCGGACGCGGTGATCGCGTGCATGGACAAGGGCGAGCCGCAGTTCCGGCTGGACCAGTATCCGGCGTACAAGGCGGGGCGGAGCGAGACGCCCCAGACCCTGCGCGGGCAGTTCCCGCTCATCCGCGAGGTGCTGGAGGCGCTGTGCCTCCCGGTGGTGGAGCTGGAGGGGTACGAGGCCGACGACCTGCTGGCGACCCTGGCCCGGCGCGGGCGCGAGGCGGGCCACCACGTGATCATCGTGAGCGGCGACCGCGACTGCCTGCAGCTCGTGAACGACGACGTCACCGTGCTGATGACGCGCCGGGGCGTCACCGACATGATCCGCTACGATCCGGCCATGGTGGTGGAGCGCTACGGCGTCGGCCCCGAGCGCTGGACCGACTTCGCCGCCCTCAAGGGCGAGCAGGCCGACAACCTGCCGGGCGTGCCCGGCGTGGGCGACAAGACCGCGGCCCGGCTCCTCGAGAAGTACGGCGACATCGAGGGCATCATCGAGCACGCCGCCGAGCTGACCCCCAAGATCCGCAAGGGCATCGAGGAGTGCGCCGACCAGGTGAAGCTCAACCGCAAGCTCGGGCGGCTCCTGGACGACGTGCCCCTGGAGACCGACGCGAGCGTGTTCGAGCGCCGGCCGTGGGACCCGGAGACGGTGCGCCGGCTGTTCACCTCGCTGGAGTTCCGCACCCTGTACGAGCGCTTCCTGGCGTTGGCGGCCCCCGGCGCCGCGCCGCCCGCGGCGGAGTCGGTGATCCGGCCCGAGTCCATCTCCCAGTGGGCCTCCGGCGCGGACGTGCCCGCGGCCGGGTCGGTGGCGGTGGCGTGGGACGACGGCATGGCGGCGCTGTGCGCCCGGCCGGGCGAGGTGGGGATGCTGCCCTTGGACGGCGCGGCGGGCGCGGCCGCGGTGCTGGCGGACGCCGGCGTGGCCAAGGCGGTGTACGAGGCCAAGCCGCTGTACGGCGCGATGCTGCGCAACGGCGGCCGGCTGCGCGGCGTGCGCTGCGACCTCAAGATCGCCGCCTACCTGCTGGACCCCGGCGCCAGCGGCGGCTACGCGCTCAAGGACATCGTTGCCCGCCATCTCGACGCGGCCCTGGACGAGGAGGCGGAGGACGGCAAGGCTTCCGAAGGCGGCGGGCACGGGGCCCGTGGCGGAAGCGCCGGCGCCGAGGAAGCGCCGGCCGGCGGCGTGCAGGGAGACCTCCTCAACTCCGGCGACGAGGACCGCGAGCAGGCGCAGCGGCGGCGCCGGCTGGCTTCCGAGGCGGCGGCGGTGCAGGCGGCGGCCGCCGTGCTCGAGGCGCGTCTCGAGGAGGCCGGAAGCTGGGAGCTGGCGCAGACCCTGGAGTTCCCGCTGACCGAGGTG
This sequence comes from Deltaproteobacteria bacterium, assembly GCA_026712905.1. Taxonomy (NCBI): domain Bacteria; kingdom Pseudomonadati; phylum Myxococcota; class Myxococcia; species Deltaproteobacteria bacterium. The sequence continues at coordinate 52,946 of JAPOPM010000199.1, read as the reverse complement.
CTGGCGCGCATGGAGCACGCCGGCATCCTGGTGGACGACGGTTATCTCGGCGGCCTCAACCGGGACCTCGGCGAACGCATGGACACGCTTCAGGCCAAGGTCCAGGAGCACGCCGGCGAGACCTTCAACGTCAACTCGCACCCGCAGTTGTCGCGCATCCTGTTCGACAAGCTCGGCCTGCCCAAGACCAAGAAGATCAAGACCGGCTACTCCACCGACGCCGCCGAGCTGGGCAAGCTGGCGGGGCGCCACCCCATCATCGACACGCTGCTGGAGTACCGCGAGGTGGCCAAGCTCCGCACCGGCTTCACCGACTCCCTGCTGAGCCTGGTCAACCAGGAGACCGGGCGCATCCACACCACCTACGAGCAGGCCGCGGCCGCCACCGGGCGGCTGTCGTCGTCGGCGCCGAACCTGCAGAACATTCCCATCCGGGCGGACCTGGGGCGGCAGATCCGGCGCGCCTTCGTGGCCCCGCCGGACAACGTGCTGCTGTCCGCGGACTACTCGCAGATCGAGCTGCGGGTGCTGGCGCACCTGTCCGAGGACCCGAGCTTCCTGGACGCCTTCGCCCACGGCCACGACTTCCACGCGGCCACCGCGGCCAAGGTGTTCGGCGTGCCGGTGGACGGGGTCACCACCGAGATGCGCGGGCGCGTGAAGCAGTTCTCCTACGGCATCGCCTACGGCATGTCCGCCTTCGGCGTGTCCCAGCGGCTGGGCATCGAGGTGGGCGAGGCGCGCGAGTTCATCGATGCCTACTACGCCCAGTTCCCGGGCGTGAAGGCGTTCCTGGACGCGCAGGTGGAACGCGCTAGGGTGGACGGCTTCACCACGACCATGTTCGGGCGCCGGCGCTATCTGCCGGAGCTCCAGTCGTCCAACTTCCGCATGCGCGCGGTGGGCGAGCGCATGGCGCTCAACGCGCCCATCCAGGGCACCGCCGCCGATATCATGAAGCGCGCCATGATCGCGGTGGACGAGGCGCTGCTGGAGCAGCCGGTGGCGCGCATGCTGCTCACGGTGCACGACGAGCTGGTGTTCGAGGTGCCGCGCACCTCGCTGGAGGAGGCCACCGGGCTCGTGAAGGAGTGCATGGAGGGGGCGGCGGAGTTGCGCTGCGGCCTGGTGGTGGACGTCCACACGGGCGAGAACTGGGCGGAGGCGCACGCGTAGGAAAGACGGCGTCCCGAGCGTAGCGGCGCGCCAGCGGCGCGCAGTCGAAGGGCGCAAACCCGGAAGGTGCCATGACTGGCTGGCTGCAAGAATTTCCCACCCTAGACGCGGCGTCGCTGCGCGAGCTCAAGAGGGTGTTCGACACCGGGTACCGGTCGTTTTCCCGGACCTACGGCGACAGCATCGAGAGCTTCTTCGATCCCCTGCTCTACTTCCTCATCTGGTTCGAGCGGCTGCTGCTGGCCGCCCCCTGGTGGCTGGTGATCCTGGCGGTGGCCGCGCTGTGCTACGTGGCCGGGCGCAGCAAGCGGCTGGCCGTCGGTGTGGCCGTGGCGCTCTTCCTCATCGGCTACCTGGGCATGTGGGAAGACACCATGCGCACCCTGGCGATCATCTTCGTCGCCACGCTGATCGCCATCTCCATCGGCATTCCGGTGGGCATCTGGATGTCGCGCTCAGACCGGGTGCAGGCGTTGATCACGCCGATCCTGGACATCATGCAGACCATGCCCATCTTCGTCTACCTGATCCCGGTGGTGATGCTCTTCGGCCTCGGCAAGATCCCCGGCCTCATCGCCGTGGTGATCTACGCGGTGGCGCCCGTGATCCGGCTCACCAACCTCGGCATCCGGCTGGTGGACAAGGAGGTGCTGGAAGCCGCCGACGCCTTCGGCACGGACACCTGGCGGCGGCTGTTCGACATCCAGATACCGCTGGCGCTGCCCAACATCATGGCGGGGGTCAACCAGACCATCATGATGGCCCTGTCCATGGTGGTGATCGCGTCCATGATCGGCGTGAGAGGGCTGGGCCAGCCGGTTCTCCAGGCCGTGACCAACCAGTATTTCGCGCTGGGCCTGTTCAACGGCGCGGCGGTGGTGGCGCTCGCCATCGTCTTCGACCGCATCACCCAGAGCTACGGACGGCGCATCCAGAGCGGCAGGAAAAGCTGATGACGACCGATTCCTCGCATATCCAGATCCGCTCGCTGTACAAGGTGTTCGGCGCCGACCCCGGGTCGGTGATGCCCTACGTGCGCGAGGGCATGGACAAGCAGGAGCTGCTGGAAACCCACGGGCACGTGCTGGCGCTGCGCGACATCGACCTGACCGTGGAGACGGGCAGCATCCAGGTGGTCATGGGGCTCAGCGGCTGCGGCAAGTCCACCCTGGTGCGTCACGTCAACCGCCTCATCGAGCCCACCGAGGGCACCGTCGAGGTGGACGGCCAGGACGTGTGCACCCTCGACCGCGCCGCGCTGCAGGGCCTGCGCCGCCACAGGGTGAGCATGGTGTTCCAGCACTTCGCCCTGTTCCCGCACCGCACGGTGCTGGAGAACGTGCGCTACGGCGTGCAGATGCAGGGCGTGGCGCGCCCGGAATGCGACGAGCGCGCCCAGCGCTGGATCGACCGGGTGGCGCTCACCGGGTACGAGGCCTCGTATCCGCATGAGCTGTCCGGCGGCATGCAGCAGCGCGTGGGGCTGGCCCGGGCGCTGGCCACCGAGGCCGAGATCCTGCTCATGGACGAGGCTTTCAGCGCCCTGGACCCGCTCATTCGCGCGGACATGCAGACGCTGCTGCTGGAGCTGCAGCGCGAGCTGCACCGCACCATCCTGTTCGTCACCCACGACCTCGACGAGGCCATCACCATCGGCGACCGCATCGCCATCCTGCGCGACGGCGTGGTGGTGCAGAACGGCGACTCCCAGGAGATCGTGCTCCAGCCCAGCGACGACTACATCTCCAACTTCACACGCAACATCAACCGCGGGCGCGTGATCCAGGTGGGCTCCATCATGGAACCGGCCGAGGAAGGCGCGCCGTCCGCCGAACCGGACGCGGACGAGGGGATTCCTTCCGACATGGTGCTGGAGGAGGCCCTGTCGCGGGTGGTGGATGCTTCCGGCGAGGAAGCGCCGGTGGTGGACGTGGAGGGCCGCACCGTGGGCGCCATCTCGGTGGAGCGCATGGTGCACGCGCTCGCCGGAGATACGGCGAACGGGGAGGAGGAGCGCGGCGAAGCGGAAGCGGAGGACGCGGAAGGCGCGGGCACCGGTTCTGGTGCGGCCGCGGCAGCCGGGGACGAGGCGGAGGCCGCGCAAGAGAAACCGGCCAAGGGAGAACCGTCGAAAGACTAGGGAAGGATGCGCTGAAGGCGCTGAGTTTGGAGCGGGCGACCGGGATCGAACCGGCGACGTCCAGCTTGGGAAGCTGGCATTCTACCGCTGAATTACGCCCGCTCTAGGCTAACCCCATATGGGATCGCGGACGCGATGTCAATGTTCTGACCGACCCGCGTTCTGAATCCCGCCGGCCGGGAACAGGTAGATGGTCTCCCCCTCGCGCGCCAGCCCGAACTCCTCTCGCGCGAGCTTCTCCAGGTAGCGGTCGTCCTTTTGGATAAGGTAGATCTTCTCGCGCAGCATCTCGTTCTCACGTTGCAGCGCCTGGGACCGTTCTTCCAGCAGCCGGCGTTCCTCCACCAAGCGCCGGTAGTGCACGAGCCCCCACTCGCCGAACACCAAGAAGAACAGCGTCAGCGACAACACGGCCCCAAGGCCGTAGTTGACGACGCGCCGCGACCATTTTTGCGCCGGGACCATAGGACGATTCTATCATGGTTTATCGGCGTCCGGAGTGCAACTGGCCCCTGATTCGTCATTCCCGCGGAAGCGGGAATCCAGGCGGTCATGTCCACGCCGTGCCTGATCTGTTACGAATAGGTGGAAACCGGCTACGGATCGGAGGGAACCGATGAAGATCAAGGGCGTTGCGGCGTGGGAAGTGCTGGACTCGCGGGGGAATCCCACCGTCGAGGTGGAGGTGGTGCTGACCAACGGATCCAGCGGACGGGCCACCGTGCCCTCCGGGGCTTCCACCGGCGAGCACGAGGCGGTGGAGCTGCGCGACGGCGGCGAGCGTTTTCTGGGCAAGGGCGTGCAGCGGGCCGTGGGCCACGTGCGGCGCAACCTGGCGCGGCGGGTGGCGGGCATGGACGCCCGCGCCCAGCGCAAGCTCGACCAGTGCATGATCGACCTCGACCGCACCCCGGACAAGGGACGCCTGGGCGCCAACGCCATCCTCGGCGTGTCCCTGGCCGCCGCCCACGCCCAGGCCGTCGCCGACAAGGTGCCGCTGTACCGCTACCTCGGCGGCGAGGAGGCGCGCACCCTGCCCGTGCCCATGCTCAACGTGGTCAACGGCGGCGCCCACGCCGACAACAACGTCGACGTGCAGGAGTTCATGCTGATCCCCTGGGGCCTGCGCTCCTTCGCCGAGGCCCTGCGCGCGGGCGCCGAGATCTACGCTACCTTGAAGAGCGTGCTGTCGAAGAAGGGCTATGGCACCAGCGTGGGCGACGAGGGCGGGTTCGCGCCGCGGCTCAAGAGCAACGAGGAGGCCATCGAGCTGCTGCTGGAGGCCGTGACCAAGGCGGGCTACCAGGTAGGCGGCCAAGTGGTGCTTGGGCTCGACGTGGCCGCCAGCGAGTTCCACGAGAAAGGGGGCTACGTCTTCAGGAAGTCGGGCGGCGCCAGGCTGCGCAGCGACGACATGGTGGAACTCTATGCCAAGTGGGTGGGCGACTACCCCATCGTCTCCATCGAGGACGCGCTGGACGAGAACGACTGGGAGGGCTGGGAGGCGCTCACCGCCGCCCTCGGCGGCAAGGTCCAGCTCGTGGGCGACGACCTGTTCGTCACCAACCCCGCGCGTCTGGCCGAGGGCATCCGCCGCGGCGTGGCCAATTCCATCCTGGTGAAGCTCAACCAGATCGGCACCCTGAGCGAGACCCTGGAAACCATCGCCCTGGCGCGCGGCTCCGGCTACACCACCGTCATCTCGCACCGCTCCGGCGAGACCGAAGACACCACCATCGCCGACCTCGCCGTCGCCACCGGCGCCGGCCAAATCAAGACCGGCGCCCCCTGCCGCGGCGAGCGCACCGCCAAGTACAACCAGCTCCTGCGCATCGAACAAGACCTCGGCCGCCGCGCCCGCTACGCCGGAAGGAAAGCCTTCGCCGCGGCGGGGTGAGCCGGAGGACGACGAGGGAGGGGCGTCGCGCCGCCGCCGTGCGTCGTAAGGGGCGGCCCAAAATTGGCTCGGCTGCGCCTCGCAACGGTTGCTCCTGCGTCCGGACAAGAATTGGCACCAACCCACCGAGTCGTCATTCCCGCGGAAGCGGCTGTGTCAAACTCCACCCAAACCGGCGATGGCACCGCCACCCCGAACCGTCATTCCCGCGGAAGCGGGAATCCAGGGGTGGTGGTGGGGCACTGCAGCGGCGTTTCACCGCCTCCCCGCCCCTGGATTCCCGCTTGCGCGGGAATGACGGTTCGGACGTGGCGGTCGTCCTCCCATCCAAGCGGAGTTTTGACACAGCCGCCTTCGCGGGACTGACGGCAGGGGTGCACCGTTGCGAGGCGCAGCCGAGCCAATTTTGGCAGGGGTGGCGCGGCGGGGAATACGCCCGTTGCGGCCCCTCCCCACCCCTGGATTCCCGCTTGCGCGGGAATGACGGTTTGTGACGTGGCTGGCGTTTTCCTATCCAAGCAGAGTTTTGACACAGCCGCTTTCGCGGGACTGACGGCAGGGGTGCGCGGGGCCTGCCCGCCTCGACCCCCTCCCCACCGCCCCTAGATTCCCGCTTGCGCGGGAATGACGACGCGGGGGGGTAGTGGCGAAGTCAGACCTTGGCGATGTCGTCGTAGAGGTCGGCCCATGTGGGGTTGGTCTTCTCGATCAAATCGATCTTCCAGGCGCGGGTCCACTTCTTGAGGGCCTTTTCTCTGGTGATGGCGCTTTCCATGGAGCTGTGGACCTCGTACCAGACCAGGTGGTGTACTTGGTAGCGCTTGGTGAAACCGGCGACGACGTTGTTCTTGTGTTGCCAGACGCGTTGAACGAGCTTGGACGTAACGCCGGTATACAGTGTCCCGCGGGGTTTGTTGGCGAGGATGTAGACGCAGGGAGTCTTCATCTTCACTCACGTTGGAAGCGATGGATGCCCTACAGCCGCGTCACCAGCCAGGCGGGGGTGAGGCGGAGGGCGTAGGCGTTGACGGCGGTCATGTTGTCGGTGACCAGGAGAAGGCCGACGGCGACGAGGAGGAGGCCGGCGGCGACGTGGATGGCGGTGAGCCAGGAGCCGAGGGCGCGGGAGATGCGGAAGAACTGGTTCATGGCCAGGGCGCTGAGGAGCAGCGGCAGGCCCAGGCCGGCGGCGTAGGCGGAGAGCAGCAGCGCGCCCCGGTACACTTCGCCGGTGGTGCCGGCCAGGGTAAGGATGGCGCCCAGGATCGGCCCCACGCAGGGGATCCACGCCACCGCGAAGGTGAGGCCCACGAGCACCGAGCCGAGATACCCGGCGGGCTTGCTGCGCAGGTTGACCTGGGCGTAGCGCTCCAGGGTGGCGACCCGGAAGATCCCCGTCAGGTAGACCCCCACCACTATAATGAGCACGCCGCCGACCACGCGCACCACGTCCTGGTATCCGAGAAGCAACCGCCCCAGCAGGCTGGCCGACGCCCCCAGCGCCACGAAGGCGATGGAGAAGCCCAGGACGAACGCCAGCGCGTTTCCCATCACCCGGCCGCCGGGCGCGCCGCCCTCGCTCATCTCGCGCGGCGAGATGCCGGAGACGAACGACAGGTACGACGGGATCAGCGGCAGCACGCAGGGGCTCAGAAACGAGAGTGCGCCGGCGGCGAAGGCCACGATGAGGTTGACGTCGTTCATGGGACGACGAGGGGCGCGGGGCGCTTAACGGAAGCCATGATTAAATGATATGGCACAGGGGGACTGGGCACAAGATTCCATCATGTTTGAATTCCTTGCCAAGGGCGGCTTTTTCATGGCGCCGATCCTGCTGTGCTCCGTCGCGGCGCTGGCGATCTTCATGGAACGGCTGTGGAGCCTGTGGCGGCGGCGGGTGGTGCCGGCGGACCTGGTGCGGCGCGCCGAGGCGCTGGTGGTGGACCGGGACCTGGCCGGGGCCGCGGAGCTGCTGGGCCGGAGCCCTGCGGCGGTGGCGCGGGTGCTGGCGGTGGGGGTGCGCGTCGCCGGGCAGCGGCGTGACGTCATGAAGGAGCACCTGGAGGAGGCGGGGCGACAGGAAGCCGCCGGGCTGGAGCGTTTCGTGGACACCCTCGGCACCATCGCCGGGGTCAGCACCCTGCTGGGGCTCATGGGCACCATCTCGGGCATGATCGAGATCTTCTCGGTCATCTCGACCCAGAGCGTGGTGGACCCGGCCACCCTGGCCGGGGGCATCTCCGAGGCCCTCGTCACCACCCTCGCGGGCCTGAGCGTGGCCATCCCCACCGTGGTCATGCACCGCTACCTGCTCAACAAGGCCAACGCCCTCACCCTGGAGATGGAGCGCCTGTGCACCCGCTTCATGGACCTGCTGAGCGAGGGGGCGGGCGACCGGGGCGGCCGGCCGGCATGAACTTCCGCACCCACAGGAGAGCCGCCGGCGGCTTCATCGACATGACCCCGGTCGTGGACACCATCTTCAACCTGCTGATCTTCTTTGCCCTGTCCATGAACTTCCTGACCAACCCGGGCATCACCGTGGACCTGCCCGACGCCGCGGCCCCGGAGGTGGCGCGCCAGGACCGCGACATCACCATCGCCATCACGCCGGAGGGCGCCATCCGCCTCGACGGCGCGCCGGTGACGCTGGAGGCGCTGGGCGCACGCCTGCGCGCCACGGCCGCCGAACGGCGCGACGCCCAGGTGTTGATCCGCGCCGACCGGCGCGTGGCCCACGGCTTGGTGGTGACGGTGATGGACGCCGCCCGCGCCGCCGGGGTGACCCGGCTCGCGATCATGACGCGGCGGGAGAGGGCGCGGGAGTAGGCAAACGGCAACCTATGGGAAGAAGGTCAGCTTGACCATGAAGGCCAGGATCGCTGAACCAAAGCTGAACACCGCGAAATTGAGTACGGCGAGTTGCTTTTCGATCTTGGCGAATCTCTCGTTGGTGGTCTCTTTGGTCGCCATTGCGCTTTCGATTTTGGCGAACCTCTCGTTGGAGTTGCTCTCGAGCCTGGCGAGGTCCTCCTTGGTCGCCATGTTCCTCTCGAGTCTGGCTATGTCTTCTTTGGTCGCCATGTTGTCGGCTGGCGGTACGGCGCCGGCGGCTGCTTTGGCGCTTTCCGGACATGCTCCGGCTTCGATCAGTGCGTCATAGAGTTCGGAAACGATCAGGCCCATGCTGGCATCCCCCGGTGCGCTGCTCGCGCGTACGGGACGTTCCAGAATACGAGACCAAGAAACGGCGGCAAAGTCAAGAACGGTCTCGTAAGGAACTGTCGGCGCTCAGGATGGTCAACTTAAACGAAAAGTCGCCCCGCTCCGCCTGGATTCCCGCTTCCCAGGCTGTGTCGAAACTGATGAGGCAGGGCCTCTTCAATTCGTCATTCCCGCGGAAGCGGCTGTGTCAAAACGTCACCAGGACAAGAATTGGCGCCAACCACCCCGATTCGTCATTCCCGCGAAAGCGGGAATCCAGGGGTGGCGAGGCGGGGAAACGCCGCCGTAGTGCCCCACCACCACCCCTGGATTCCCGCTTTCGCGGGAATGACGAATCGGGGGGCGGGCGGCAAACCTTGTGCGGACGGTGTTTGGCCGCAGCCTGTTTCGCGGGAATGACGAATCGGTTCGAGAGGGCGCGGAACAGACGCTCAGTGACGCGTGGGCCTATACCGGCATGACGCCGTGCTTCTTGGCGGGTCTCGTTTCCTTCTTGCGGCGCAGCAGCGCCAGGGAGCGGATTAGGCGGGCGCGGGTTTCGGCGGGCTGGATGGCAGCTTGGGAGAACTGCTTGGAGAGGGCCTCGAAGGGGCCGTTGAAGCGCTCGTTGAACTCGGCCATCTTCTCTGCGCGGGTGCGCTCGGGGTCGTCGGAGGCAGCGATCTCGCGCCGGTAGAGCACGTTCACGGCGCCGCCGCCGCCCATCACCGCCAGCTCCACGCCGGGCCACAGCCAGAGTTGGTCGGCACCCATCTCACGCGTGCACATGGCCTGCTTGGCGCCGCCGTAGCCCTTGCGCAGCACGATGGTGATCTTGGGCACGGTGGCCTCGGCGTAGGCGTAGAGCATCTTGGCGCCGTGGCGGATGATGCCCATCTCCTCCTGCTGCCGCCCCGGAAAGAACCCGGGCACGTCCATCAGCGTGACGATGGGGATGTTGAATGCGTCGCAGAAGCGGATGAAGCGCGCCGCCTTGTCGGACGCGTCCACGTCCAGGCTGCCGGCCAGGAACATGGGCTGGTTGGCCACGAACCCCACCGGGTGGCCGTCGAGGCGCCCGAAGCCGATCACCAGGTTGCGCGCGAACCGGCGCTTGAGCTCCAGGAACTCGCCGCCGTCCACCGCCGCGCGGATGACCTTGACGATGTCGTAGGGCTTGCGCTTGTCGTCGGGGACCAACTCCTCGATGCCGTCGAGCCGCCGCTCGGGGTCGTCGTCGCTCTCCTTGCGCGGCGGCGCCTCGTTGCAGTTGGCCGGCAGGAACCCCAGCAGCTTGCGGATCTCCGCCAGGCAGGCCTCGTCGTCGGCGCTCACCATGTCCGCTACCCCGGACACCTCCGAGTGGATGCGCACCCCGCCCAACTCCTCCATGGTCACCTCTTCCCCCAGCACCTCCTTGATCACCGGCGGCCCGGTGATGAACATCTGGCTGGTGCCGCGCACCATGAGGATGAAGTCCGTGAGCGCGGGCGAGTACGAGGCCACGCCGATGCACGGCCCCATGACCGCCGAGATCTGCGGCACGGCGCCCGACGCGATGCTGTTCTCGAAGAAGATCTGCCCGATGGCCGCGGTGACGGTGAGCCCCTCCTGGATGCGCGCCCCCACCGAGTCGTAGAGCCCGATGCACGGCATCCCCAGGGAGCGGGCCGTGCGGATGCCGTTGGCGATCTTCTCGGCGTGGGCGCTGCCCACCGCCCCGGCCAGCACCGTGCGGTCCTGGGCGAACAGGTACACCGGCCGCCCGTCGACGCGCGCGAAGCCGCACACCACCCCGTCGGTGGGCCGGCGCCGCTCCGCCATGCCGAAATCCGTACTCTGGGTCTCGGCCAGCATGAACTCTTCCGTGAAGCTGCCCGGGTCCACGAGCCGCTCGATGCGCTCCCGGGCCGTGAGCTTGCCCTCGCCGTGCTGCTTGTCGATGGCGCGCGCGTCGCCCGCGACGACGCCGGCTTCGAGGTCGGCGAGACGTTGTTCGGGGGCCGGAACTCCCCGCGCGGTGCCGTTGGGGTCAGGTGCTTTGCGTTCTTCGGCCACGAAGGTCGGGTTTCCAGGCGCCGGAGCAGGTACGGAAGCGCAAGGCGCCGATGCAGACGAACTACGGAAAGAAAGCGAGCTTCAACAGAGTGCCTAGAGCGCCCATAATGACCGCTCCACCGCTGAACACCGCGAACTTGAGGACGGCAATGTCCTTCCCGATCCTTACCAAGTCCTGCTTGGTAGCCATACTGGCGTCAATCCGTGCGATGTCCGCGCGAATCCCTGTCAGGTCATCTTGCGTCGCCATGCTGGCGCGAATCTCCGCGATGTCCGCGCGAATCCCTGCCAAGTCGTCTTGCGTCGCCATGCTGACGCGAATCCCCGCGATGTCCGCGTGAATCCCCGCGATGTCGTCTCTTGTCCCCACGTTCTCGGCCAAGGGCACGGCGGCGGCCGCGGCTGTTGCCTTCTCCGGGGAAGTCCCGGCTTCGATCAGCGCATCGTAGACTTCGGAAACGATCAAACCCATGAGGCCATCCCCTGATGCGCCGGGCGCGCGAATGCGGGCCGTTCCAGAACACGACACCAGGAAACGGCGGTAAAGTCAAGAATCGGTGCCTATGGAATGGATCGCCCTCTCATGCCGATTCTTAAGCCCGCATTCGCGAGGTTGTCAGATGATCCCCATCCCGCGCAGCACCGACAGCATGATGGCGGCGGCGATGACCGAGCCGATCTGACCGCCGGCGTTGGCGCTCATGGCGTGCATCAGCAGGTGGTTCTTCCTGTTGTAGCGCTGGCCCTCGTTCTGCACCACGCGTGCGGCCATGGGGAAGGCGGAGATGCCGGCGGCGCCGATGAGGGGATTGATCTTGCCGCGGGTGAGCAGGCACATGCCCTTGCCGAACAGCACTCCCATGACGGTGTCGAGTCCGATGGCCACCAAGCCCAAGCCGAGCACCATCAGGGTCTCCACCCGCAGGAACCGCTCCGCCGCCATGGTGCCGCCGATGGACAGCCCCAGCAGCAGTGTCACGATATTGGCGATCTCGTTTTCCGAGGCCAGCTTGAGCCGTTCCACCACGCCGCACTCGCGCAGCAGGTTGCCGAGCATCAGCATGCCGATGAGCGGCGTCCCCAGGGGCGCGATGATGGACGCCACCACCGTCACCACGATGGGGAACAGAATCCGCGTGGTCTTGGACACGGGCGCCTGCTGCACCATGCTCATGACCACCTGCTTCTCCCGCGCCGTGGTCAGCAACCGCATGATGGGCGGCTGGATCAGCGGCACCAGCGACATATAAGAGTATGCCGCCACCGACACCGCCCCCAGCAGGTGCGGCGCGAAGCGTGAACTGACGTAAATGGCGGTGGGCCCGTCGCAGGCGCCGATGACGGCGATGGCCACGGCGTCGAGCTTGTCGAACCCGATCCCCAGGGCCAACAGCAGTGTCAAAAAAATGCCGAACTGTCCGGCCGCCCCCAGCATGATGATCTTGGGGTTGGAGAACAGCGGCCCGAAGTCGGTCATGGCGCCGATGCCGATGAAGATCAGCACCGGGAAGATTTCCGTGCGGATGCCGAAGTCGTAGAAGAACCGGAGCGTGCCCCCCTCGGCCATCAGGTCCGCCTGGGGGATGTTCACCAGGATGGCGCCGAAGCCGATGGGCACCAGCAGCAGCGGCTCGAACCCCTTGCCGATCCCCAGGTAGAGCAGCACGCCCGCGATGGCCATCATGACCACCTGGCCGCCCCCCAAGTTCGTTATGCCGTCAAGCAGCCCCAGGATGCCCGAAAAAATCGCAGATTCCATATCTTGTTGTGAAGGGTGAAGCCCGCTATTCCAGTCCCGGTCCCCCGATTCTAGTCATTCCCGCGAAAGCGGGAATCCAGGAGAGGCGGGGCGGGGCCCCTCCGCCACCCATGGATTCCCGCTTTCGCGGGAATGACTAAGTAGAGGGGCGGGAATGACGAGTCGGCGGGCTGGCCGTCATGCAGGAAATATCTTCCTAATGAGCAGAATCAGCAGACTCAGCAGCCACAGCACCACCAGCGTGCCGACGCTGCCCACCAGCGCAACCGTGAGGCCAAATTCCCAGGTGCCCATGTCAAACCTGCCGGACCGAAGCCGTGCGCCACCGCGCGGCTAGTCGATCTCGGCGAGCTCCTCTCCCGCCTCCACCGACTGCCCCACCTCGACCTTGACGTCCTTGACCGTTCCGCCGGCCGGCGCCACCACGGGAATCTCCATCTTCATGGCCTCCATGACGATGACCACGTCGTCCTCTTCAACGGCCTGGCCGGGATTCGCCTCGATCCTCAATATCTTTCCAACCATGGGGGCTGTGACGGTGGTTGCCAATGGATGTTCTCCTTGCGCTGTGGGTTCGGCGGGAAACACCCGCTGCCGGACCGTTCCGGTTCGTCCCTTTATCGGGGTTTTGCCGGGACAAGTCAAACCGGAGACACCCGCTACAAAAACAGCCAAAAGGCCGGCGTTTCTTGCTTGCTTTCCCCATGGGCCTGTGTTAGCCGAGAGCAGTTGGACCGAGGGAGGCTGGCACGCGAATCGACGGTATTCGACCGGCGGGACTTGGGAAGTCGCGTCGCGGGTTTTGTGCGGTGACGGGCATTTTCTCCCTTGCATTCCCCACGGACTTGTGTTATCCACGTGGCATTGCCCTAAAACGGTAAACTTGGGGCGGCTTAAACGGTAAGCTTGGGCTCTTCAAACGGTAAGGAGGAACAGGGAATGTTGAATCGTAAAATTGTGATGGCCTTGGCGGCTGCCATGGTTTTGGCAGGGCTGTATGGCTGTTCGTCTAATTCCGGGATAAAGAACGACCGGGACGAGGCCATAGAAGCAAGGAACGCCGCGCTGGCGGCTCAAGCTCAGGCGGAGATGGAGCGGGACGCTGCCAACACTGCCCGGGCTGCCGCGGAAGCCGCCCAGATGGCGGCGGAGACACAGCGGGACGCTGCCAACACTGCCCAGATGATGGCGGAGGCGGCGCAGGCCACCGCGGAAGCCGCCCAGATGGCGGCGGAGGCGGCGCAGGCCACCGCGGAAGCCGCCCAGATGGCGGCGGAGGAGGCGGAGACCGCCGCGAAAGCCGCCCAAGGTTTGGCTGAAGGGGAGCGGGATGCTGCCAACACGGCAAGGGATATGGCGGTAGCGGCTGCGGCAGCCGCGGAAGCCGCCAAGATGGTGGCGGAGACGGAGCGGGATGCTGCCAACACGGCAAGGGATACGGCGGTAGCGGAGGCGACAGCCGCGGAAACGCGTGCGATGATGGCGGAGGCGGAGCGTGACCAGGCCATTGCGGACAAGGAAGCGGCGGAAGCTGCTTTGGCCCTCGCGTTGGCTACTATGCAATCCAACGCCACCTATACTGCCTATACCGTCGCCAAGGCGGCATTCGACACCCTCTTGATCGCATACGGTACGCAGGACACGGACGTGGACGACGCTGAGGAATTGGTCTCCAAGGCCAACGAGGCGATGACGGCGGCCAATGCGGCCGCGGCCGCGGCCGCGAATGGGACCGCTGTTGAGATGGCGCGGGCGCAGGTAGCGGTAACCGCCGCCCAAACAGCAGTCGCCGCCGCCAACTACGAGCTGATGCAAGCCAACACGGCCAAGGAGGCCATGCCCTACGCGATGCGCCTGGGCGGCGACGACGGTGAGTCTATGGCACCGGGTTATGCGTCGGCGAAGCACGACGGAACCAATGTTAAGGTCACGGCGACGAGAGACGACAACGCGACCCCCACCGAGGCCACAACGGACGACACCACCATCGGGAAGGATGTGACCGCCACCAGCGTCGGCAACGGATGGTTTAAAGCCGATATCGTGAAGGCAGACGACAGCAACCAGACCGCGACGGTCTATACGAACATCCAGGACACGATGGAGAAGTTCACCGACGTCCACACAGCCGCGGACTCTGCCGCCATTTCTACCGTGACCAACGGCGTGCTGACCCTCGTGACGACCGCAGAACAGCTCCCGCTGTTCAGGATGCTTGCGGCTTCACCGTCATTCCCTGATATGGCGGCCCAGACCACCACTTACATCGCGGATGACGCAGTTAATCCTCGTGCGTTTGCGGGCATGTGGGACGGCGTACCGGGCGACTTCACCTGCACCGGCGACACGTGCTCTATTGCAGTTGTTGCAGGGACAGATGGCGCGGATCCAACGATCAGTGCGATAGAGGGAGAGTGGACCTTCACCCCCGACTTCCTCGGGCCCGATAACGTGTCCGACCCCGCCGATAACGAGACGGCGGCGGCTACCAGGACAGACGACCTTGCCGTGCCCAACGTGAGGGTGGCTGACGAAGACTATCTGCGGTTTGGATGGTGGACGACGGTGAACAAGGACACCGGCGCCGTGAGCTTCCGCACCTTTTATGGCGGCGAGGAAGAGTACAACAACAGCGGGTTGAGCGGCTTGGAAGGCTCCGCGACGTACAAAGGTCCGGCAGCCGGCAGGTACGCGAAGAAGACTTACAACGCGAACGCGACCCTTGACTCTCTTGAGCATGGCGAGTTCACGGCGAGCGCCACCTTGACGGCGCGCTTCGGCGGCGGTGATATCGCCGCCAACAGGGCACAGCAGATAGACGGAACGATCGACGGATTCCAGGACGAGGATGGAAATGACATGGCAGGGTTCAGTCTCACGCTCGGGGCCATCGGGATCCAGAATTTGTCCAACATGGATATGTTCACCGGTGACGGACAGACCGACGTAAACCGCGACGGCGGGATGGGCGGTTCGGTGGGCGGCTCTCCGGTGACGACAGGAGACTGGGAGGGTCAGTTCTTCGGTAATCCGGCGGCCGGCGCTGCCGCGCAGGACATGCACCCCGGCTCGGTGGCCGGTAGGTTTGATGCCCATTCTTCCCACGGGCACGTTAGAGGTGCGTTCGGGGCGACTCTCGACAAGCGTGATAAGTAGACAAAAGGCCCTGGCACTCGCCAGCCGCGCGGGCGCGGAGGCCGATGGTAAGGCTCTGAACTCGCAGGTTTAACCACGAAAAAGAGGGTGACGCGATTCGCGCCACCCTCTTTTTTTGCCAATAATTCAAAGGTGAACGATGACCCTGAGATCCGTGTGCGGTGCATTGGTGGCGATCGCTGTATTCATGGTTGCCGTGCCTGAGGGCGGGACCGCCCAGGCGCCGGCTCCTTCGGTCGCGGAAGACGTTGCGGAGGTGCGCACGCTACTCAAGAGCGGGCAGTTTCAAGCGGCGCTGGATGTCCTTCGTCCGCTGTCGCGGGCCAATCCGGGGCGCATGGATCTGCTGTTTCTCATCGGCATGGCGGCGGGCGCGGAATCGCAGCGCCCGGGCATCGCCGAAAAGGCCCGAAATGCGTTGCTCGACGAGGCCATCGTTTCTTTCCGTACCATGCTCATCAACCGTCCGGGTTTGGTCCGCGCGCGGCTGGAGCTGGCGCGGGCGTTTTTTCTCAAGGGCGAGGATGGCCTGGCCCGGCAGCATTTCGAGCGAGTTCTAGCCGGCAACCCGCCGCCACCGGTGGTAGCCAACGTGGGCCGCTTCCTTGCCCAGATCCGGCGCCGCCGGGGCTGGAACCTGCACATGGGCTTTGCGGTGGCGCCCGACACCAATATCGGGGGCACATCCAACGAGAGAGTCATCTACATCTTCGGACTGCCGTTCCGCCGTGATGCCGAGTCGCTGACCACTTCGGGGGTCGGGCTTTCGATCTGGGGCGGCGGCGAGTACCAACATCGGTTGGCGAACCGGCTTGGGCTCCGCCTGGGCGTGGACGGTTCGCGCCGGGAATACTCGGGCGGGAAATTCGACCAGATGCTCGTGTCGTGGCATGCCGGACCGCGCGTCCTGGCCACGGAGAGGACGGAGTTCAGCGTGCTCGGCAATTGGCGTCATCGGTGGAGCGCCAACGAGCCCGACTACTTCGACTTGGGCGCGAGACTCACCGTGAAGCACCGGTTCACCCGCCGGCTTACGCTCAACGGCAGGTCGTCGTGGCACGACCGGCGGTACCGCACGCGCAAAACGCTGGACGGTCCGGTCCGGAACTTCTCGCTCAACGCGGGATGGGTGGTCACCCCTACGGTGCGATTCGATGCCACCGGCGGATACGGGCGCGACCGGCCGCTGAACCCCAAGTTCCGTAACCGGAGCACCTGGCTCCAGGCCGGGGTGTCGGTAGCCCTCCCTTGGGGTTTTACGGTGGGCGCGGGCGGCGGCCATCGGTGGACGGACTACGAAGGCGATTGGTCTCCCAATACGCCTGACGGCGTGCCCCGGGAAGACAAGACGTACAACGTGCGCGCCTCGGTTCTCAATCGTGCTCTCACTCTCTTCGGCTTCAGCCCCGAGGTGTCGGTAGTACACGAAGGCCGCACCACCAACGCCCAACTCTACGACTACAAGAAAACCGGCGGCGAGTTGCGTGTGGTGAGACAGTTTTAGCCGGCCTCGTGCCTCCGCCCCTGACTTCCGGCTGCCGCAATGATGTTTCCATGGACCTTGACTGGATCCGCTGGCTGCTGGACAGCTACGCCTTGTGGCTGAGGCGGGAGCTCATCGACCGTAGCGGCGACATCCAGGCCCAGAGCGACCGGCTCTTCTCCGCGCCCTTCGTGGTGGTGTCCCACCTCGACTCCGACGATCCCATCCTCAACTACGGCAACCGCCGGGCCCTGGATCTATGGGAGATGACCTGGGCTCAGCTCACGGCGACCCCCTCGCGGCTTACCGCCGAGCCGGTGAACCGGGAGGAGCGGGCGCGAATGCTGGGGCGGGTGACCACCCACGGCTTCGTCGACGATTACCGCGGGGTGCGCATCTCGCGGACGGGCCGGCGTTTCCTGGTGGAGCAGGCCACCGTATGGAATGTCCTGGACGAGGGTGGCGCCAGACGGGGCCAGGCCGCGGCTTTCTCGCGGTGGACGGCCCTGGGAGCAGGTATCGGCGAAGAGCCGTGACCGCTCGCACGGCGAGCTTCGCCTGGGCGCGGTTTACAGCCACCGGCCCGGCCACCGCGGGGACGCCGGCCCGGAGTGGACCTTCCTCGGCGGCTGGCGCCGGGCGTTCTGACGAAAACCCACCCGTGTCCGTTTTACACGACGGGAAAACTGGACTTTTAAAACGGCTCGGGTTAGCAACTACCGCATGGCACGAGTCGCGGCATTCACCCTCCCCATCGCCCTGTTCCTGTTGTTCGTCCTCGCCGGCTGCGGCGTCATCGGCGACAATCCCCGTCTGGCTCCGGAGGAATGCCTCCCCGTCCACGACGGCTGCGTCCAGCCGGAGGAATTCCAGGAGGCCGCGGCAGCGGCGGCCGAGGAGTCCCGCGAGCATCCGGGCTATGAGAACCAGTGGGGGCTCGGCTACATCAAGGCGGACGCGGCCTACGGCAACCTGAACGTTGTCGAGGGTCCCGACGCCGAACCCGGCGCCGGGGTGACGATCGGGTTCCTGAACACCGGCATCGACCTCGACCACCCGGCGTTCTCCGGAAACAAAGCCGTCACGGAAACATTCCTGGACGACGCGGCGGACGAGACCGGCGAGGAGGCCTTTTCGTTAGGTACGGCGGTGGCGAGCATCGCCGCGGGCAGCCGCCTCGTTGAAGGAGACCCCTACCAGGGGATCTCCAGCCACGGCGTTGGCTGGGGCGCCGACATCGCCATGTTCGCCGTCCCCACTTCCACGGTCAGCGGCCCCTACGAGCCCAGATCGCTCGAGCGTCTGGCGTCGGCGGACCCGAGGCATGCTGCCCAGTACGAGGAGGCGCTGTCCTGGCGGGACGGCGACCGCAGGGTGGACATCCTGGACCTGAGCCTGGTCATGTCGGGTGTGATTGAAGGTTACACCGAACAGGATCTCCGGGACAACTACGGCCGCACCATCGCCGCCCTGGCGCAGGCGGACTCCGAGGAGAAGGCCATCCTCGTATGGTCGGCGGGCAGCAGCCATGGACGTGAGTGCGCTCCGTCGGTGACGGACAACTGCCGGTACGGTTTCCTGAACGCGGTTTCGCCCAATGTGTTGGGCGGGCTCGCCGCGCTCATCGAGGAGTTGCGAGGCCATTCCGTCGCCGTGGTGGGAGTGAACCAGGCCGACGGAGGGTTGGCACGGTTTTCGAATCGTTGCGGCATTGCCGCCGACTATTGCATCGCGGCGCCGGCGATGAGCATGCGGTTCGCCTATTTCGGACCCTCTCGGGGACAGGCCGTTCGGGCCTACACGGTCAGTTCGGGGAACGGATTTGCCACGGCCATGGTATCCGGCGGGTTGGCCGTGATGAAGCAGGTCTTTCGTGGCCAGTTGTCCAACACGGACCTGGTGACCCGGCTGCTGGAGACCGCCGACGACAGCGGCATCTACGCGGACCGTGCGTTCTACGGGCGGGGCTTGATGGACCTGGGTGCCGCGACCTCGCCGGTGGGCGTGCTGGAAGTGCCGGTGGAACCGAGCGTCGGAGCGAACGGCTTCCGGCTCTCTTCGACGTCCATCAGCCCGGGAACGGCCCTCGGGGATGGTCTGCAGCGGTCTCTCGCGTCGCGGGAAGTGATGGCGGTGGATCGCATGGGAGCGCCGTTCTGGTACCGCCTGGGAGACTTCACCGATGCCGGGGGCGGGCCGTCGGTAACGGCACGGCTGCGGGGCTTCCTGGTGCCCGACCCGGCGTGGGCGAGCCGCACGGGCAACGTTGCGGCGTCAAGGGGAGAGGCCGGCACGGTGGAGCCTCTCCACACGGCGCGGGAAGGAGCCGGCCCGGCGGGGGACACGGCGCCGATCACTCTGTACGCCGCTCGCCTGCGGCCGTCGTCCGAGGTCCGGGGCAGCCACATGTCGCTGGCCGAGGGTGCGGTGCAAGCCACCCTGGCGGCGCGGAGCGGTGTGTCCGCGGCGGCGTTCACCACCAAGGGGCAACCGGGGCAGCGGCCCACGGTGGGAGCGGCGCTGAGCTGGCGGCGGGCAGGGTCGCCGCTGGGGCTGCGGGCGGGCTGGATCGGTGAGCCCAAGACGCTCCTGGGGAGCGTGGGCGAAGGCGCTTTCGGCGGCTTGCGGGCGGACACTTCTTTCCTGGGCGTGGACGCGCACACGGACTTGGGCGGGTGGCGGCTCGGCGCCAGCGCGGAGCTTGGGATCGTGGTGCCGGACGTGGGCGGAGGATGGGTGGACCGGGTGTCGTCGCTGGCCACCAGCGCGTTCGCGCTGCACGCCGGCCGGGCGCTGGCGGGGGCCGGGGCGGTGCGTTTTTCGGTGTCGCAGCCGCTGCGCGTGGAGCGTGGGCGAGCGTCCTTGACGGTGCCGGTGAGCCGGACGACGGCGGGGGCGGTGTCGTATGAGCCGCTGTCGGCGGGCCTTTCGCCCAGCGGCCGGCAGATGGACTTCTCCGGCGAATGGCGCCGGCCGCTGGCGAACGGGGAGCTTCGCCTGGGTGGGGTGTACAGCCACCGTCCGGGCCACCGCAAGGACGCCAGGCCCGAGCTGACCTTCCTCGGCGGCTGGCGCTGGGCATTCTGAACCAGGGGATCATGCTTACACACAACTCGCTCACAGGTTTCACCATGTCACGTCATCCCGCGATTCAGGCTGTGTCAAGACTCATGAAGCAAGGACCCTACGGAACGTCATTCCCGCGAAAGCGGGAATCCAGGGGTGGTGGGGGTGGGGCACTGCAGGGGCGTTTCCCCGCCTCGCCACCCCTGGATTCCCGCCTTCGCGGGAATGACTCTTCGGGGGATCGTTGCCTCGGGAGTTTTGTCACAGCCTGGAAAGTCTTACTGCTCGTCCTTCTTCTGCCGGTTGCTCTCGCCGGCTGCGGCGTGGTCGGCAGTCCCGCGCTACCGTCGGAGCCGTGCGTCGCCGTCCACGACGGCGACTGCGTCGAGTTGGAGCAATTCAACGAGGCCGCGGAAGCTGCCGCCGAGGAGTCCCGGGAGCACACGGGGTTTTGGAACCAGTGGGGACTGACCCACATCAACGCGGACGAGGCCTACGGCAACCTGAGCGTGCTGATGGGGCCGGACGTCGAGCCCGGCGCCGGGGTGACCATTGGCGTCCTGGACACGGGCATCGACCTGGAGCACCCGTCGATCGCGGGCAACGACAACAGGAAGGTCACCGAGGAATTCACGCCCGGCGCGATCGACGAGACCCTGTCCGAGGCCGGCCTCCTGTCTCACGGCACGGCGGTGGCGAGCGTGGCGGCGGGGGCACGGACCGATTCGGAAATCGGTCACCACGGCGTGGCCTGGGGCGCTGACCTTGCCGTGTTCGCCCTCACCCTGGGGTCGGGCGACGGCGTTTACAGGCCGGTGCCGGTGGAGGCTCTGCCCACCGTGGACGCCGAGGACGCCGCGCTGTACGGGCAGGTGTTCTCGTGGCGGGACGGCGACCGGAAGGTGGACATCCTGAACCTGAGCTTCGGCTACCAGGGTCTGATCGACGGCTACACCGAGGAGGATCTGCGCGACAACTATGCGACGACCCTCGCCGCCCTGGCGCAGGCGGATTCCGAGGAAAAGGTCATCCTCGTGTGGGCGGCGGGAAACTCGCACGGAGACGCGTGCGATTCCGCGACGGTGGAGTTCTGCCCGCGCGACGCGCTCAACGCGGTTTCCGTCGACATCAATCCGGGCATTCCGGCGCGCATCGAAGAGTTGCAGGGCCATTCCGTCGCGGTGGTGGCGTTGAGTCCCAACGACGGGCGGATCGCGTCCTTCTCCAATCGCTGCGGTATCGCCGCGGACTTCTGCATCGCCGCTCCTGGCGAGGCAATCCGTAGCGCCTATTTCGGCAACATAAGTCCCCGTTTCTCAAGCCGGGACTACGCGAATCTCCGAGGGACATCCTTCGCCGCCCCCATGGTGTCGGGCGGGCTCGCCATCATGAAGCAGCTCTTCCGGGACCAGTTGTCGAACACGGACCTGGTGGCCCGGCTGTTCGATACCGCCGACCGGAGCGGGTTCTACGCCGACCCGGCCATCTACGGCCGAGGTTCGATGGACCTGGGCGCGGCGACCTCGCCGGTGGGCGTCCTGGAGGTGCCGGTGGGGACGAGCGTGGGCGCCAACGGCTTCCGGCTCCTGTCCACGTCCATCAGCCCGGGGACGGCCTTCGGCGACGGTCTGCGCCGGTCGCTGGGGTCACGGGAGGTGATGGCGGTGGACCGACTGGGAGCGCCATTCTGGTACCGGCTGGGGGACTTCACCGGAACCGCCGGCGGGCCGTCGGTGGCGGCGCGGCTGCGGAGTTTCCTGGCGGAGGACCCGTCGCGGGTGGGCGGAGAGAGCGTCACCACGCAGGTGCGTGGGCGCACGGACAGGGGCGCGGGCGAGGAGTCCGCGGGTGTGTCGGCGTACGCGGAAGCGGATGAGTCCGTTCACGGGGGCGCGCAAGCCGGCCCGGGCGGAGAGATGGCGGCCTTGAGTGTCCACGCCACGCGCCTGGAGGCGTCGTCGGATGTCCTGGGGAGCCACATGTCGCTGGCCGAGGGGGCGGTGCAGGCCACCCTGGCGGCGCGGGGAGGCGTGTCGGCGGCCGCGTTCACCACCAAGGGGCTGCCGGGGCAGCGGCCCACGTTGGGAGCGGCACTGAGCTGGCGGCGCGTGGGGTCGCCGTGGGGCGTGCGTGCGGGGTGGATCGGCGAGCCCAAGACGCTTCTGGGGAGCGTGGGCGAAGGCGGCTTCGGCGGCCTCGCGGCGGACACGTCCTTCCTGGGAGTGGACGCGCGCACGGACCTGGGCGGATGGCGCATCGGCGCCAACGCGGAGGTGGGGATCGTCGTGCCGGATGCGCGCGGGGGCTTCGTGGACGGGGTGTCGTCGCTGGCCACCAGCGCGTTCGCCCTGCACGCGAGCCGGGCGTTGGCGGGAGCCGGCGCGGTGCGCTTCTCCGTGTCGCAACCGCTGCGCGTGGAGCGCGGCCGGGCATCGATGACCGTGCCCGTGAGCCGCACCAAGGCGGGAGCGGTGTCGTACGACGCACTGTCGGCCGGCCTGGCGCCCAGCGGGCGGCAGATGGACTTCTCCGGCGAGTGGCTCCGGCCGCTGCCCAAGGGCGAGCTTCGCCTGGGTGCGGTGTACAGCCACCGCCCGGGCCACCGCAGGGGCGCCGACCCCGAGGTCACATTCCTCGGCGGCTGGCGCTGGGTGTTCTGAGCCACTGACAACGGGTCGCTCCGCGGAGGGCGGCGCCCGTCCTGCTTACTTGGCCACGCCCACCTGGACGATGCGGCGCTTGTCCACGCCCGCCACACCCACGAACTTGAACACCTTCTTGTCCAGCTCACGCGGCTGGAACCCCTGAACCACCACGCTCTTGCTGCCGTCCAGCAGCGCCGCGAAAGGCGCCGCCTGGCTCTTGCCCGCCGGATCCGTCGGGAACTTGAACGCCGTGCCCGGAATGTTGGTGAACTCGATGGCGCCGGTCTCGTCGCTGATCCAGAACTCCGCGATGGCCGACCCGGCCGCCACCTCGGCCAGCGCCGCGTTGATCTCGTCCGCGCTCATCTTCGCCTTGACCGCGGCCGCGACGAAATGAGCCGCCAGCATGGCCTGCGCCACCATGTGCTTCGACACCGCGTCGTCCGCCGCCCGCGCCGGCTGCGCCGTCAGCACGCCGCCGCCCAACACCGTACACAATCCGAGCACCATCACCGCCTTGAAAATTGCCTTCATGGTTTATTCCTTTCTTCCTCTTACGTCATTCCCGTGTCAAAAACACCTTACGTAACCACGTCACAGAACGTCATTCCCGCGAAAGCGGTTGTGTCAAAACTCGTGAGGCACGCACATAACGGAACGTCATTCCCGCAGAAGCGGCTGTGTCAAAACTCGTGAGGCACGCACATAACGGAACGTCATTCCCGCGGAAGCGGCTGTGTCAAAACTCGTGAGGCACGCACATAACGGAACGTCATTCCCGCGGAAGCGGCTGTGTCAAAACTCGTGAGGCACGCCCACAACGGAACGTCATTCCCGCGGAAGCGGCTGTGTCAAAACTCGTGAGGCACGCACATAACGGAACGTCATTCCCGCGGAAAGCGGCTGTGTCAAAACTCGTGAGGCACGCACATAACGGAACGTCATTCCCGCGGAAGCGGGAATCCAGGGGTGGCGCGGCGGAGAAACGCCCCTGTAGTGCCCCTCCACCGCCCCTGGATTCCCGCTTCCGCGGGAATGACGACTCGAGGGGGCTGGCAAGCGGGAATCCAGGCGGCACCCTACGCACCCTCGTCCCACGGATCATAGCTGCCGAAGTTCCACAGGTTTCCCTCCGGGTCGCGGCATGAGTAGAGCCGGCCGCCGTAGTCCTGATCCTCCGGAGCCATGACGATCTCGGCGCCCGCGGCCACCGCCCTGGAGTGGTGCGCGTCCACGTCCGAGACGATGACGTAGTTGCTCTGGGACACCGGCGCGCCGGTGTCCTCCAGGGGCTGCTGCAGTCGGCCGAATTCGTCATCCCGCGCCGACCCCAGCATGAACATGCCGTTGCCGAACACGAGCTGCGCGTGGAGGATAACCCCGCCCTCGCCCGGCACCACCAATTGTCGCTCGAAGCCGAACGCCTCACACAGCCAGTCGATGGCCGCCGACGCGTCCCGGTACCGGATGGCCGGAATCAGCGTCGCCCGGGTGTCTTTCGCAAGGCTGGACATGCGTCAGTGCTCCTGTCGGGTTGATTGCCCCTAGTGTGGTGTCCGGTTAATTCGCATAACAATCCGCGGGTCTTTTTCGCCCTCGGCTGCGTTGCGTCACCCCGGGCCTTGACCCGGGGTCTTCCTCGCGTGGTGCCCGCCACTGCTCGTCATCGCGCCTTGCCGACGACAAAATATCCTCCGCATATTGTTATGCTAATTAACCGGACACCACAATAGTCTTCCATATCGTGTGCAACGCGCCAAGCCATCCGCTCGCTGTCGCGTGGCTAAAGAAAGGTGTTGACCGGCCGATCCATTATTCATAGGATACAAGGAGGTAATGCGGGCCATGGAGAAACTGAAGGAATACGCTGGCGTGATCATCGCCGTCATGACCGTGGCAGCGTCGTTGTCGGGACTGCTCTTGTGGACCATCCAGATCCAGATTGTCCCGGAGATCCGGCGCTTGGACGAGCGCATCGAACTCGTGCACGCAGACGTGACGGGCGGCCTCGATCGGATGGATGGCCGGTTCGACCGGATGGATGGCCGGTTCGACCGGATGGACAACCGCCTCGAGCGGATGGACGACCGGATCAATGCCCGGTTCGACCGGCTGGAGGGTCGGTTCAACGCCCGGTTCGAGCAGATAGACGCTCGGTTCGACCGGCTGGAGGGCCGGTTCAGCGCCCGGTTGACCCGAGTCGAGGGGGACATCAAGACCATCCTGTTGCGCCTTCCGGCGCCTGAAGAGCCGGCGGCGGCGCAATCGCCTACCTCAACAGCGCGTTGACGCCCGTTAGCACCAGGATCGCACCCGTGGCGAAGAGCGCCACGAAGGCGAGGTTGGGGCCCAGGATCACGCGCTCCGGGGGGACCCGGAACATGGTGGAAGCGGTGGCCACCAGGATGGCCGAGAGCCCCACCATGGAGGCGCAGGACCAGCTCACCAGGGCGCTCTCCATGAGCACCACGTCCGCCACCTGCAAGGGCAGGTTCGACAACACGGTCAACAGGAACGTGAGCGACACGATCTGGTGCACCCCCACCAGGGAACTCACGGTCCCCCCGCCGATGACCAGGGCGATGACGGCCATGGCGGGGAGGTCGAGGGCGCCCATCCACTCCATGATGCCGGTCTGTGCGAACACATGCCGCACCACGCCGCCAAGGGCCAGCGACAGGGTGAGGATGGTCACCTCGTTGCCGATGTCGGCTGAACCGCGGTAGGTGAGCGCCAGGGTCCGTCCCAGCGCGCGGCGTCCCTTGGGCAAGAGGGTCAGGAGGCACAGCGCCGGCACGCCCGCGATCAACGCTTCCAGCGTGGACAGCACCGTGGCGCCGGAGAGCAGCGCCACCACCACGACGCAGAGCGCCACCGGCGGGACGATGGGCTGGAGGCTCCGGAGCGCGCGCCACAGGAGCCCGAGGCCCCGCTCCCGCGAGAACAGGAGGTGGGAGCCGGTCAGCGCCAGCGCCGCCATGGACAGCCCCAGCGTCATGATCTGCCACAGCGGCACCCCCGGCACGTACTGCGACGACAGCGCCATGGCGATCCAGAACGGGGACCACAGACCCGCCAAGCTGCCGCCGCGGTGGCACGCGCGCATGGCCGCCAGGTGTTCCGCCTCGACCTTGCTCTCGCCCACGATGGGCGCGGTGATGGCGAACGCACCCGGTCCCAGCACCGACGCCAGCACGTGGCTACCCACCAGGAAGCCCCCCAGGCGCTGGTCCGGCTTGAGACGTTCGAACAGCTCGCGCGCGTTGACGATCTGCTGGAGCTGGTCCGCGGTGACGCGCAAGAGCACGATGGTGCCGAAGAAGGCCGTGAACAGCGGTGTCGTCCGGAGCCCCGCCAGCGCCGCCGAAAGCCCGCCGTAGGCCAGGACGAGCACCGCGGCCAGGACGGTGAGGGCGCCGCACAGGATCACCGTCGCGCGCCGCAGCCGCACGCTGACGCGCAACAGGAACAGCGCCGCGACCACCGCCCCCACGCCCTCCAGCCACGGCCCCGCCCACGCCAGCCGCCCGAACTGGACCACCCACAGCACCAGCACCAAGGACTCGGGCCGGAAGATTTGGATCAGCACGGACATGGCAACCAAGTGGTCATGGGAAAGTGATCATCGGCAACGGGTGATCATTGCAAGGTGTCATCGGCAACCGGGCGGTCATTGCAAGGAGGTCATCAGCAACCGGGTGGTCATTGCAAGGAGGTCATCGGTATCGACGTGGTCACGGCAATGTGTGATGGCATCGAGGCGTGGCGTTAGGGGACGCGACACCCATGAGCGAGTCTGGTACGAATAGTGGCATGAACGGAGTCTAGGCCAAAACGACGGCGCTCACCGGCATTCCCGAGGGACTGTGCCAAGACCCATGAGACAAGGATCTTCGAATCGTCATTCCCGCGGAACAGGCTGTGTCAAGAACTGATGAGGCAAACCAGGTAACAGAACGTCATGCCCCCGAAGCAGGCTGTGTCAAACGTCGCCCGGACAAGAATGGGCGCCCACCCCCCGAATCGTCATTCCCGCGAAAGCGGGAATCCAGGGGTGGAGAGGCGGGGAAACGCCGCTGTAGTGCCCCACCACCGCCCCTGGATTCCCGCTTCCGCGGGAATGACGGTAAGAGGCGTCAGCGCCATTATGCATCCAAGCGGGGTTTTGACACAGCCTGTTTCGCGGGAATGACGTATTCGGGGGTGTGGTTGCCTTTCGTGTACCAGTGAGGTCTTGATAAGAGCCGCTTCCGCGGAAACGACCGCATTCGAAGCGTGGGAAGGGAGCAGCGCATGGCTCAAACTTACGTCGGGGCGCCGATACGGCGCGGTGAGGATGTCCGGTTCCTGACCGGCAGGGCCACGTTCATCGACGACGTGAAGCTACCCGGCATGCTGTACGCGGCCGTGCTGCGGAGCCCGCACGCGCACGCGCGCATCAAGTCGGTGGACGTGTCGGAGGCGCTGAAGCTCCCGGGGGTGGCCGCCGTGCTCACGTTCGCGGACCTGCCCACCGGCGTGAAGCCGGTGCCGCTGCGCATGTACGCGCTGGAGGGGCTGGACCGCTTCCTCCAGTATCCGCTGGCGCGGGACAAGGTCGCCTACGTGGGCGAGCCGGTGGCACTGGTGGCGGCGGTGGACCGTTACGTGGCCGAGGACGGCGCGGACTTGATCGACGTGGAGTACGAGCCGCTCCCGGCGGTGCCCGACGTGGAGGCGGCGCTACGCGGCGACGTCATCATCCACGAGGAGCAGGGCACCAACGTGGCCGGCGGCTACGACATCAAGCTCGGCGACGTGGACGCTGCCTTCCGCGACGCCGAGTACACCCGCAAGGAAATGCTGCGGGTGCACCGCCACACCGGCAATCCCATGGAGACCCGCGGCCTGCTGGCGTCCCACGACGCCGGCCGGAACGAGCTGACCGTGTGGGGCATGACCAAGGTGGCGCACTTCAACCGCGCGGTGCTGTCGTCCCTGCTGGAGATGCCCGAGCACCGCATCCACTTCATCGAGCCCGACGTGGGCGGCGGCTTCGGCATCCGGGGCGAGTTCTATCCCGAGGACTACCTGGTCCCCTACGCCGCCATGAAGCTCGGGCGGCCGGTGAAGTGGATCGAGGACCGGCGCGAGCACCTCATGGCCGCCAACCACTCGCGCGCGGTGCAATGCGAGCTGGAGATCGCCGCGCGCCGGGACGGTACATTCTTGGCCATGCGCGCGCGCATCCGCGGCGACATGGGCGCGCACATCCGCACCCACGGCGGCCTGGTGCCCGCGTCCACCGCCGCGGTGCTGCCCGGACCGTACCGCTTCCCCGCCTACCAGGCCCACGTCGAGTGCGTCATGACCAACAAGATGGGCGTGGGCACCTACCGCGCCCCCGGCCGCTTCGAGTCGTGTTATTTCCGGGAGCGCATGCTCGACATGGTCGCCGCCGACCTGGGCATGGACCCCATCGACCTGCGCCGCAAGAACCTCATCCAGCCCGAGGAACTGCCCTACGAACTCGGACCCACGCGCCCCGGCATCACCTCCACCGTGTTCGACAGCGGCGACTACCCGCGGGCGCTGGCCACCGCCCTGGAGCGGTTTGGCTACGATGCGCTGAAGCCCCTCCAGGGGCAGAAACGGGACGGACGCTACCACGGCATCGGCATCGGCTGGTTCGTCAAGAACACCGGCCTCGGACCGTCCGAGGGCGCCCGCGTCGCCGTCACCGGCCCCGAGAGCGTCGCCGTCTACCTGGGCATCGCCACCCTGGGCCAGGGCCACGAGACCGTCATGGCGCAGATCTGCGCCGACGCCCTGGGCGTGCCCATGGAGTGGATCACCGTGTTCCATGGCCACACCGACCTCATGCCCTGGGGCGGCGGCACCTACTCCAGCCGCGGCACCGTCATGGCCGGCAACGCCGTGCACCTGACGGGCGAAGCGCTCAGGAAACGGTTGCTGGAAGTGGCCGCGAGGCGGCTGGAGACCGACCCCGCGGGGCTGGAGTTTCGTTCCGGCAAGGTCTATGCCGCCGGCACGGAGCGGCCCGCGGCGGGCGGCCCCGGTCGTTCCGGCGACAGCGGCGGTCGAGAGGCGGACGCCGGGGCGGAGCGGCCCGTAGCGGGCAGCCCCGGTCATTCCGGCGAAGAGCCTGCCCGGTACGAGGCACCGCGCGGAAATCCGGGGGGCGATGTCGCTGATGCCGGCCGCGCGCTGCTGAACCTGGGCGACCTGCTGGAAATGACCAAGCCCGGCAAGCTCTCCGGCGGCGACACCCCAGGCCTCGAGGCCACCGAGTACTTCCACACCGACCGCCTCACCTACACCTACGGCGGCCACCTGGTGCACGTCGCCGTCGACCCCGAGACGGGAATGGTGGAGATCCTGCGGTATTTGGTGCTCGAAGACGTCGGCCGCGCCGTCAACCCCCTGCTCGTGCACGGCCAGGCCCTCGGCGCCGCCGCCCAGGGCATCGGCGGCACCCTGCTGGAGGAACTCGCCTACAACGAGGACGGCCAGTTGCTCACCACCACCCTGCTCGACTACCCGCTCCCGTCCAGCATGGAGATTCCCCCGGTGGAAAGCATCATTACCGAGTACTCCCCCTCGCCCCTCAACCCCCTCGGCGTCAAGGGCGCCGGCGAAGGCGGCATCGTCGCCTGCGGCGCCGCCCTCGCCAACGCCGTCTCCCACGCCCTGTCGTCCCTGGGCATCCAGATCAAGGACCTGCCGCTCACGCCCGACCGCATCAGGGCGCTGGTGCGGGAGGCGGAGGGGCACGGCTGAACCGTCGGCTCCGCCTCCGAATAGTTCGGGGTACCCTTGGCCCAGTTCGGGCAAGTACCCGAGCAAGGTTGCCGCGGTGAGCTCTCCCACGCCCTTCACGCTCTGATACAGGGCTACCCGTTCACTCAACCCCGGGTGACGCCGCCACAGCGCCTGCCACCAACTCCCGCTTGCCTACATCTATCCCTGCAAATACCTTCATGACCGCCTCCTCTTCTGCTAGGATGACGCTGTCCTCCACACTTGCTTATGCGGGGCTCTGACCCCCGGTATCTGTTCGGAGCGACAACTGGCATGCGGGGTGTCCTACTCCCGCCCGGTGCAGATCCCCCTAGAGGGCTCTCACCCTATGACGTGCGACGCGCCCCGCATGCCTACCCCTCAAATTGGCCGATCTGAGAGGTTCTCTCAACATACAAATGACGCACCGGGGGGTTGGCGGCAATTCCTGCCCGGCGGTACGTCGCCGACGGTCCAATTCCTGCCCGGCGGCACGTCGCCGACGGACCAATTCTTGCCCGGCGGCACGTCGCCGACGGACCGTTTGATGGCGGTGGCTGTCTACAGTAGAAAAACCCTGCCGGCGGCGTGACGCCGCACGGCCGGAGGCAGCTCATGTCGGACATGTCGGAGCCGCGCACGGCGTTGCGCGAAGCGGTGGCGCGGTACATGCCGCTCAAGACCGCGGCGGACTTCTGCGATGACAACGCGCGCCGCGTCGGCTCCAGGGAGGCGCTGGTGGACACGCGCCGGCGCCTCACCTGGGGCCAGGTGGCGGAGCTTTCCGACGCCTTGGCGCTGGCGCTCCTGGACCTCGGCCTGGAGCGGGACGGCCGCGTTCTCATCCAGATGCCCAACTCCGCGGAGCTCTTCCTTGCCCGCCTTGCGTGCGAGAAGGCGGGCCTCCGGCTCGTGACCGTGGCGCCGAGCCTGCGGCGCGCGGAGATGGAAGCCATCGTGGGCTTCACCCGTCCCGAGGTTGCCATTATCCCGGCCACCTACCGGGGTTTCAGCCACGCCGGACTCATCGAGCAGGTGCGCGGGCCGGAGCTGCGCCACGTGCTGGCGGCGTGGGACGAGGTGCCCGACGGATGTCTTGCGCTGGAAGCGGTTCTGTCCCAACCGGTGACGGACGAGGGGCGGCGGCGCCTCGCCGCCACGCGTTACGGGGTCGAGGACGTGTGCCAGCTTGCCACCACGAGCGGCTCTACCGGCACCCCCAAGTGCGCGGCGGTACCCCTGTACACGCGCCTGCTCACCGCCTGGCTCCATCTCCGGCGGTTTCGGGTTGGCGCGGGCGACACCCTGTGCGCGGTGACCGCGATCATCTCGGGGGTGGCGGACGGGTTGGTGTACAACGGTGTATGCGAAGCCGGGGCGCGGGTCGTGCTGCTGGACCATTTCGACCCGGCCGCCACCTGCGGGACGGTGGCGCGGGAGCGGGTGAACGTCCTGCCCATGGTTCCCACGATGATCTCCCGGCTGCTGTCCCTGCCGGATCTGGACGGCCACGACTTCACCTCCCTGCGCATCATCGTCAGCCACGGCTCTCCGTTGCCCCACGAACTCGGGCACGCCGCCGAGGCACGGCTGGGCTGCCGTATCATGCAGGGCTACGGCAGCGTGGACTGCGGCGGCCTGTGCGCCACCTCGTGGGACGATCCTCCCGACGTGCGCATCGGTTCCGTGGGCCGCCCCCTCGAAGGCAACGAGATGCGCATCACGGACGCGGACGGCCACGAGGTGCCGAGAGGCGAGACCGGACGCCTGTGGGTCCGGGGACTGCCCTCGGATGCGCGTTTTCTCGACAACCCCGACCTCAACGCACGCCGGCGCCCCGACGGCTTCCTGGACCTGGAGGAATGGGGGCGCATGGACGACGCCGGCAACATCTACCTCATGGGCCGTGACCAGGACCTCATCATCCGCGGGGGACAGAACATCTTTCCGGCCGACATCGAGAACCT
Source organism: Deltaproteobacteria bacterium (assembly GCA_026712905.1). Taxonomy (NCBI): domain Bacteria; kingdom Pseudomonadati; phylum Myxococcota; class Myxococcia; species Deltaproteobacteria bacterium. The sequence goes on along the minus strand of JAPOPM010000199.1, from coordinate 21,615 downwards.
GCTGGCTCGTCACCCCAAGGTGCGCGAGGCCGCGGTGGTGGGCTACGACGACCCGGAGATGGGAGAGCGCATCGCCGCGTGCGTCATTACGGACGGCGGCGCCTCATTGACCCTGGAAGAGGTGACGGAGTTCCTTCGGGACGAGGGGCTGGCCCCCTTCAAGCGCCCGGACCGGCTGGAGCTGATGGACGCTTTCCCCAAGGTCGCGTCAGGCGACAAGGTGGACAAGCGGGCGCTGAGGGAACGGGTGGGAATCCCTGGATTCCCGCTTCCGCGGAAATGACGATTCGGGGCTGGGCCGGGGGGCTACCCGTTCACCACGACGCGGATGGCCCCGTAGGCGCAGTCCCACTGGCACACGAAGCAGCCCTGGCAGTCCCCGGGGTAGGCCGGGAAGGCCTTTTCCCGTGGGTCGAGGCGCAGGACGTCGGTGGGGCATGTGTCGACGCACACGCCGCAGCCGGTGCACGCCTGGTCGTTCACGTCAACGCGCGGCATGGGGCGTCTCCTGGTAGCGGAAAACGAGGTGGAGGTGCTGCGTCGGCCGCACCGGATGCGGGTCGTGCCAGGACTCGGGCAAAGGCTCGTCCCAGAGCCTGAGGGCGCCGTCCTCCTGCTTGACCACCACCATCTTCACCCAGTTCACGTTGTCGATGACCGGGTAGTCCTCGCGGATGAAGGCCACGCGGCTCTCGGTGCGGTAGCGATAGGCGCGCAGGGTCGCCTCCAACACTTGCATATACTGGGTGAGACCCCACACCTTGGCCAGCTCGTGGGGGTTTCCCGCCATGAGCCGGGGCACCTCGTGTTCCCGGATGTCGCGGAGCTCGTCCAGGGCCGCGTCGAGGCGGTCGGCGTGGAGCACGAGCCCGACCTTCTCCATCAGCAGCTCGCCGAGCCGGCGGTGCACCGGCTCGAACGCGACGCCGTCCGAGCGCTGGAGCGGCTCGAGGAGCCGCGCCGTCACCCGTTCCACCTGCTCCGCCGGCGGACGCGGCGGTTCCACCGACCCCACGGCCGCGCCGACGGCCCGTCCGGTCCAGTCGCCGGTGACGGAGCAGAAGGGCAGGTTGCCGCCCGGGAGATAGGTCATGTCCGTACAGGTGCCGGCGGCGTAGAGCCCCGGCACGGTGGTCTCGCCTCGCTCGGTGACTCGCGCGCCGGCGCCGAAGATGCCGCTCGTTCCGGCCACCTGGAAGGTGTAAGGCACCGGCGTCTCGGTGAGGTCGCCGACCATGGCCTCTTGGTTGTTCACCACGATGGGGATCACCCGCCGGATGAGCTGCATCCGCTCCGGCGGCACCTCCCGCAGGTCCATGGAGGGCACCCGGCCCAACTCCTTCTGGTGGGCGATGGCGAAATACAAAAGCGCCCGTTGGGTCATCTCCATCCGCTTGGGGTCGTAGTCCTCGAGGAAGCGGCGGCCGTCCTGGTCCACCCACTTGGCCCCCGACGGCATCAGCGACTCCAGGCCGGGTGCGGACAGCGCGTTGTCGGGGTTCAGGTTGATGCCGCCGAGTTCCAGCCGCGACAGCTCCGCGCCGGCGCGCATCATCATGGCGATGCCGTCGCCGGAGAGGTCGATGGGCATGTAGCCCAGCGTGCTTCCGGGCCAGGGGTACGGGAACTTGTAGGGTCCGGTGCACACGACCGTGGCCTTGGCCGCGATCTCGTGGATCTCGCCGGTGCGGGTGTGGAAGCCGGCCGCACCGACCACGCGTCCCGCGGTGGGCAACCGGCCGTCCGAGGTCAACAGCTCGGTAAGGGCTACCCGGTTGAGGACCTCGACGCCGCTGCCGACGACGCCGGAACGCACCGCCATCATCATCTGCGGGCCGCCTTCGGCCATCCACACGCCGTTGGCGAAGGAGCGCCCCGGCGCGCCCATGCGGACGATCTTGCGGCCCTCCTTGACCCAGTTCACGCCCCAGCGGTCCATGAGCAGCACGTGCTCGTGCATGACCGGGAGCGACCGCGACACCAGGGGCTGGTTCACCAGCGGACCGCCGAAGGCGCGCATCCACGTCTCCTTGTCGTCGCCCGGCATGTAAGCGGGGTAGACTCCGGAAGCCAACGCGCTGCAGCCGCTGCGCCCGAAGTAGGAACGGTCCACCAGCAGCACCCGCGCCCCCGCCTCCCGCGCGCGGTAGGCCGCGAAGGCCCCGGCGATGCCGCCGCCGATCACGAGCACGTCCGTTTCCAGCCGAACAGCCATCGGGCGATATTAGACAGCGGGGGGTGATTGTTCAAGCCGCTTCGGTACGACGCACCGTGCGGCCCCCCGGTCGCGTCTCGAAGGGGCCGGGACCAGTTGCTGTTTCCGGTCAAAGCACTTACCTTGAACCGCGGCGGCCAGGATCAGACAGGCGCTTCGGCGGCTGAGAAAGAACAATGAGAGGTGTTCATGAGTACGACTCTGGGAAGCGGTGACTTTCGCTACGAGGCGCAGGATGGCTGGGCGCAACTGCCCGACGGCATGACCTTCAAGGAGGTGGCGGCGGTGGGCGTGGATACCCACGACAACGTCTACTGCTTCACCCGGGGCGAGCACCCGATGATCGTCTTCGACAAGGACGGAGGCTTTCTGCGCACCTGGGGCGAGGGGGTGTTCGCCCGCGCCCACGGCGTCACCATGGGTCAGGACGGCGACACGATCTTCTGTACCGATGACGGCGACCACACGGTGCGCAAGTGCACGCTGGACGGCAAGGTGCTGATGACCCTCGGGATTCCGGGCAAGGCGGCGGAGTTCCAGAAGGGGGATCCCTTCAACCGCTGCACCCACGTGGCGTTCTCGCCGGGCGGCGACATCTACGTCTCGGACGGCTACGGCAACTCGCGGGTACACAAGTATTCGCCGGACGGGAAGCTGCTGTTCTCCTGGGGCGAGCCCGGAACGGATCCGGGCGAGTTCAACCTCGTGCACAACATCTGCGCCGACGCCGACGGCTGGGTCTACGTGGCCGACCGGGAGAACCATCGCATCCAGGTGTTCGACGGCAACGGCCGTTTCGAAGCCCAGTGGTGCGACAACCTGCACCGCCCGTGCGCGCTCTACATGGAGAACCTCGGGAACGGCGCCAAGCCCATTTGCTACATCGGCGAGCTGGGGCCGGGCACGTCGCAGAACGGCGCCTATCCCAACATCGGCCACCGCATCGTCATCCGCGACGGCGACGGCGTCGAGTTGGGGCGCTTCGGCGATCCCGTGATGGGCGAGGGGCCGGGGCAGTTCATCGCGCCCCACGGCCTTTGCCTGGATTCGAACCGCAACCTCTACGTGGCGGAGGTCTCCTGGACCATCATGGGCCGGCGTATCGAGCCGCCGCGCGAGATGCGCAGCCTGCAGAAGCTGGTGAAGCTGGACTGACCGTCCACGTCCGCTACCCGGCGGCCGCCGCGGCTTCCTCCGGTTCCTCGTCCTCGTGTGCCACCGAGGGCAGGAGCCAGGGGATGGCCAACCCCACCAACAGCGCGCCGACGCCGCCGATGAGGTACGGCGCGTTGGCATCGACGTTGTCGAGGATCCAGCCGGCCGCGGTGTTGGAGGCGATGCCGCCGATACCGAGCCCGACCATGGCCACGAGGCCTTGGGCGGTGGACCGCAGCCGTCCGGGGGCCACCCGGTCCACGTACAGCGGCGCGCCCATCATCAACCCCGTCACCATCACGCCGTGCAGCATCTGCACCGGATAAATCCAGTAGGGGTTGGCGGTGAGGCCGCAAACCGTCCAGCGGACGCCGCCGGCCAGCACTCCCGCGGCCAGCAGCCCCCGTGCGCCGATGCGTTTGAGGCCCATGCCGGTGCACAGGATCAGGGGGATCTCGACGACGAGCATGAGGATCCACATGGTCTGAACCGTCTCCAGGGTGCCGCCCTGGGCGCGGACGTAGACCGGCAGGAGTCCCATGGGGCCGGTGACGAAGAGGTAGGCGCCGAAGGTGAAGAAGAGCAGGCGGCGCATGGGACCGCTGCGGAGGAGCGTCCGCCACTCGCCCCGTCCGGCCCTGAGCGACACGAGCCCCCCCTTTGGGAGGGCGAGGGCGAGGGCCGAGGCCAGCAGCACGATGACGGCGGTGCCCAGGAACATGGCTCCCAGGCCCGGTTCCGAGGGGCCGCCCGGCACCGGGCCGAGCCCGCGCCATTGCTGTACGCGGTCCAGCGCCAACGGGAAGATCAGCACCGAGGCCAGGAACCCCACGGTGCCCCAGGCACGGGCGAAGCCGTAGGCGTGGGGTCCGGAGCGGCGGAACGCCGCCAGCGCCACGGAAACCGAAAGGGGAATGACCGGGGTGGAGAAGAAGGCGAGGAAGATGGCGGCCAGGAGAATGAAGGCGAACCCCTGGGCCAGCCCCAGCAGCACGAAACCCGCGGCGGCCACCATGGACAGGAAGGCGACGATGCGGCTCCGGGCGCCGGTGCGGTCGGCGACCTGGCCCCAGAACGGCTGCGCGACGATGCCCACCAGCGGCATGACCGAGAGCACCATGCCGAGCTGGATGCCGGTGAGGCCGGCGTTCTCCTTTAGGTAGAGGCTGTAGTAGGGGAAGAAGACGCCAAGTGCCCCGAAGAAGGTGAACCAGAAAACGGAAATGGAAATGCCGTGGCGCCCGAAGTTCATGGAGGTTCAAGTCTAGCGGTTCACGGGGCTGTTTGTGAGCGCCCGCCGGACCGGGGGACACGTGGAATGCAACTCGCGGGCTTTTCCTGTAAATTGTGACCGGATTTCGGACGTAAACAGGAGGTTTCGAATGGCGCGACTCAAGCACATAGCGATCAGGACCGGGGACGTGGCGAAGACCGCGGCCTTCTACAAGGAAGCGTTCGATCTCGAGGAGGTAGGGAAGGGGTTGAACGGCGTCTACCTGTCCGACGGCCACATCAACATGGCGATCCTGAAGCTCAAGACACCCACGTCCCCGGCGGGCGTGGACCATTTCGGCTTCCAGGTGGACAACCTGGAGGAGTCGGTGGGGCGGGTCGCCAAGCTGGGCGGCGAACAGCTCACGGACATGACGCGAATCAATCCCACCGATCCGTCCCGTCCCCAGTCCTACTTCGAGGTCAAGGTCACCGGACCGGAGGAGCAGGAGATCGACGTGTCGGACACGGGCTGGGTCGGCGCGCCCCGTGACAAGTAGCAAGACCGGGCGGCATTCGGTGGACGAGGACAAGCGACAGAACACGGGCGAACTGTTCGAGGATCTCGTCGGCGTGATGGCGCGTTTGCGCGGCGAGGGCGGTTGCCCGTGGGACCGGGAACAGACCCACGCGTCGCTCAAGCGCTACGCCGTGGAGGAGACCTACGAGCTGCTCGAAGCCATCGACCAGGACGACGCTTCGGCCATCCGCGACGAGCTGGGGGACGTGCTGCTGCAAGTGTTGTTCCACGCCCAGTTGGCGCGCGAGGACGGGCGCTTCGCCATCGAGGCAGTGATGACCGGCCTGCGCGACAAGCTCGTGCGGCGGCATCCCCACGTCTTCGGCGACGAGCGCGCCACGGATGCCGGAGCGGTGTTGCGGAACTGGGAGAAGATCAAGGCGCGGGAGAAACCGTCTGGCGGGGCGCAAGGCCACTCCATCTTCACCTCGGTGCCCCGGGCCATGCCGGCCCTGGCGCGCGCCCAGCGCATCGGCGACAAGGCCGCCGGCGTCGGCTTCGACTGGCCCGACGTGGGACCCGTGTGGGGCAAGGTGGAGGAAGAGCTGGAAGAGTTGAAGGAAGCGGCCGGGAGCGGGAAGCCGGAGCGCGTGGAGGCGGAGTTGGGAGACCTGCTCTTCGCCGTGGTCAACCTGGGCCGCTTTCTCAAGGTACAGGCGGAAGAGGCCCTGGAGGGCACTCTCCAGCGCTTCCACAAGCGCTTCGCCTATATCGAGGGCGAGCTGGCGGAACGGGGCAAGACGGTGGAGCAGGCGTCCTTCGAAGAGATGGATGCGCTGTGGGATGAGGCCAAGGCGGTTGCGGAAGCCGGGAAGAAGGGTACGTAGGGTTCCCCCGCCTACAGGTGATCCCGGGCTACGGCCCACACGAGAAAGGCGCCCGCCGCGATCAACAGGATTCCGGAGAGGACGTGCACGTAGGGCTCCAGCCGAGGGGGCAGGTAGCGCCTCCCGCGGCTGACCAGGTACACGACCAGGAAGTTCATGGTACCCGCCCCGAGCCAAAAGCCCACGGGAAACGACAGCGCCCCCTGGATGCCTTGGCTTGCGAAGCCCGCGCGCACGAAGCCGAAACCCACCGTCCCCCAGAAGATGTAGGCATAGGGGTTCATGAGTTGTGTGAGCACGCTCTTGAGAAACGGGGAAAGCTGCCGCGAGCCGCGCGGGCGGTCGGCGGCCTCGGGCGCCGACCCTGCCCGGAAGGACTGGATCCCCAGCCAGAGGAGAAACGCGCCGCCGGCAACGCCCATGGCCACGGCGCCGGCCCCCGACGGGATGGCGGAATGGAGCGCCATCACCAGCGGCAGCATGACGCAGGCGTCCACGCACATGGGCGCCAGGGCCGTCTGGACACCCGGCCACGCGCCTCGGCGGAGCGTCTCGGTGGTGATGAGCGCCAGGATGGGGCCCGGCATGGAGGCGACGGAGAACCCCATGGCATACGCGAACAGGAGGCCCATGGCGGGGAGCCTAGCAACGCGGCCGCTCTAACGAAAACGGACAGGAAGAGGGAGGATCACGGATGAGCCACAAGAATATCGTGCATGTTTCCGATGTCGCCGAGGAGGCGCTGCCGTCCCCTGAAGGCACTTCGTTCGGCGGTACACGGCAGCGCGTGGGTTTGGCCGCGGGGGCGCAGAAACTCGGTTATGGGCTCTTCACCGTTCCGCCGGGCAAGGCGGCGTTCCCGCTCCACGTGCACACCCTCAACGAGGAGTTGATCTACATTCTCGAAGGTGAGGGGAGCCTGCGGTTCGGGGACGAGACCGTGGCGGTGCGCGCCGGCACGGTCGTCGCCTGCCCGGGCGGCGTGGACATGAGCCATCAGCTCGTGAATACGTCGGAGGGGGACCTGCGCTACCTGTGCGTGAGCACCATGCAGTATCCCGACATCGTCCACTATCCCGACTCCGGCAAGGTCGGGGTGTACGCCGGACCGGGCGCGTCGGACCAGAAGCCGTTCCGCGGTATTTACAAGAAGGGCACCGAGGTTCCGTACTTCCAGGACGAGACCGGACCCGGGGCGAAGGGCGGGTCGTGAACGCATTCCGCCTGGCGTTCCTGGACGCCGCCACCTTCGGCGTGGTCACCCTGACGCGGTTCGAGGAGGCCGCGGACTGTGTCGCGCACGAGTTGACGGAAGGGGAGGAGTTGCCCGAGCGTCTGGCGGACCGGCAGTGCGCGGTCATCAACAAGTTCGTGCTCGACCGGGCACGGCTGGAACACCCCTCGGCCGCACAGCTCGAGCTCATCGCCGTGGGCGCCACCGGCACCGACAACGTCGACATCGCGTGCGCGCGGGAGCGGGGTATCGCGGTATGCAACGTACCGGGCTACGCCACCACCGCGGTGGCCCAGTACACCCTGGCGCTGATCCTGGAGTTGGCCACCCAGGCCGCGCGTTACGCTCAGGGGACGCGCATGGGCGACTGGCAGGAGAGCACCATCTTCACGCGCCACGACTACCCGAGCTTCGAACTTCAGGGGCGGGTGCTGGGCATCGTCGGCTACGGCAACATCGGCCGCAAGGTCGCGGAGATGGCGCGGGTCTTCGGACTCGAGGTGATCGTGGCCGGCCGCGTGGGCGAGGAAGGCCGGCAGCCGGACAGGCTGCCCCTGGAGGAAGTGCTGCGACAGGCTGATTTCGTAAGCCTGCACTGCCCGCTCACGCCCGTGACCCAGGGGTTCATCAACCCACACAGCCTGTCGTTGATGAAGCCCACCGCCTATCTGGTCAATACCGCCCGCGGCGGCCTGGTGGACGAGGCGGCCCTGATCGAGGCGCTGGAACAGGGCACGATCGCGGGCGCGGCCTTGGACGTGATCTCGCAGGAACCGCCCGACGAGGGCCACCCGATGATGGAGGCGGCGGCGCGGCTGGACAACCTCCTGATCACTCCTCATTGCGCCTGGGCGGCCCGGGAGACGCGCCAGCGGCTCATGGACGAGGTGTTCGAAAACATCGACGCCTTCCGGCGCGGCGAGCGGCGCAACCGAGTGGACTGACCGAACTCTTTGATGAGTACGCCGCCTTGAATCAGGCGGCGAGAAAGGGGCGGCGTCAGGTTTGGGCGCCCCTGATCTCCCCCCGCAGTTCGGCAAACTCCCGTGCCAGGTCGTGCAGTTCCTTTTGCAGACCGTCGATCCTCAGGTCCAGCCGGTCGATTCGTCCGTCAAGCCGTGCGGCGACCCGCCAGATGAACAGACCAAGGGCGATTCCGACGCCGATAATCGTGAAGATTTCACCGCTCATATGGGACCTCTGTTGTCATGACCCTTGACGGTCGGTTCGTCCGTTCCGTCCCTCTGTCCGTATATGATCGGTACTCCTGTGGGGTTCTTTAGGCCGTTTCAGCCAAAACTTGTCTGACCGTTACTCTACGGCTCCGTGAGCGTCACGTCAACGCGAACTTCACAGGGTCGCGTGTGTCAGGTCGTGTCATGCACGTGCTACCGGGTGGCGATGAGGGTTACGCCGCCCAGCATGGACAGCGCGCCGAGGACGATGGGTACGGTGACCCTCTCGAGGTCCTTCAGGAAGATCAGGCTGAGGATGAGCGAGAAAAGCGGGGTGGTGTTGAGCAGCGGGATCATGACCGACACGTCGCCCAGGCTCAGTGAGGTGAAGACCAGGAGTTGCGAGATGGCCGATATGAAGGCCGTGGGTCCGAAGTAAGGCAGGCTCTGCCGGCTCGGTATGACCACGGAGAACTGCCGCTTGAGCCCGAGGTAGACCACGAAGATCGCGAGCGAGGTCCCGGTGGTCACCGCGCCGGCCACGAACGGGTTGGGCAGGATGAGCAGGCCGGCCTTGCGGAAGTTCTGGGAGACCCCCGCCAGGAATGCCGCCAGCAGGGGATACACCGCGTCCAGCAGCCGCCAGTCGGAACTGGCGCCCTCCTTCCGATAGAGCACCAGCCATCCGCCGGCGACGATGAAAAGCGCCCCCAGGTAGACGGGGACCACCGGGCGTTCGTGCAGGAAGACCACCGCGATGGCCACGGAGAAGAGCGGCCCGACGCCGCGCAGCGGCATGGCTCGGGCGACGCCCAGGCGGTCGATGCCGATGTAGAGGAAGATGCGCGCCAGCAGAGGCTGGAGCGTGCCGCTGGCCATGAAGTAGAAGGCCGCCGGGGAGCGGACGATGGAGAGGGGGAAGTTGATCGCCACGTAGGACCACATCAGGACGGTGGTCACGACGTAGCTGAGGAAGGCCGCGCTGAGAACGCTCGACGTGCGCGCGCCCTTGCGCACCATGATGGAGTCCACGGCCCAGCCCATGGCAGAGATGAACGGAACGATTTCAGGGCGCATGAAGTTTCCCGTCTAGCCGATACCCGCGGCATAGGCAAACCTGCCGTCGTCAGCGAACCTCCCGTCACCCTGGGCTTGACCCGGGGTCCACGATTCCCGTAAGTATCGTATCCCGTCATGAAGCCACCTCCGTTTCGTTACCATACCCCCCGGTCGCTGTCCGAAGCGCTCGACCTCCTGCGAGAATCGTCGGGCGACGCGCGGGTGCTGGCCGGCGGTCAGAGCCTCGTGCCGTTGCTCAACCTGCGGCTGGCCTATCCCGAGGTCTTGGTGGATCTCAATCAGGTGGAGGGTCTGTCCTATATCCGCGACGACGGCGCGCGGCTGTGCATCGGCGCCATGACTCGCCAGCGCGAGGCGGAGTTCTCGACGGTGCTGGCGGAGCGTTGCCCGCTTCTCGTGGAGGCGCTGACGCAGGTGGGGCATCCCGCCATCCGCAACCGCGGCACCGTCGGCGGCAGCCTGGCGCACGCGGATCCGGTGGCGGAGTTGCCGTGTGTGATGACGGCGCTGGACGCGGAGTTGGTGGCGGCGGGGCCGGCGGGCGAGCGGGTGATGGCCGCGAGCGAGTTTTTCCTGGGTCCCTACGAGACCGCGCTGGCGCCGGGCGAGATATTGGTGGAGGCGCGGATTCCGTTGACGCCGGCGCCCCGACCGGCGAGCTTCGTGGAGTTCAGCCGCCGCCACGGCGATTTCGCGTTGGCCGAGGCCGCGGTCGTGCTGGAGGGGAACGGAACGTGCACCGGCGCGCGCGTGGTGGCGGCCGGACCGGCGTGGACACCGTCACGGCTGGACGCGGTCGAACGGCTGGTGGGCGGAGCGGGAGTGGCTCGTACGGACGGTGCCGCCCAACACGATCTCGTGGAAGAAGCGGGCAGGACGGCCGAGACCGAGGTGGCGGCGCTCGTCACCCATGCGGACGCCACGCCCTACCAGCGGCGACTGGCCGCGGTGCTGGTCAAGCGCTCCGTCGCGCAAGCGCTGGAGCGATGGAGCGGGAGTTGACGGACGAACGAACGGACAGGCGCACCGTCTCCGTGACGGTCAACGGGCGGCGTTGCGCGGCCGAGGTGGACGTGCGCAAGACACTGGCCGACTTCCTGCGCGAGGACGCGGGCTTCACCGGCGTTCACGTGGGCTGCGAGCACGGCGTGTGCGGCGCGTGCTCGGTGCTGATGGACGGGCAGGTGGTGCGTTCGTGCATCCTCTTCGCCGTGCAGGCCCACGGCCACGAGATCGTGACCGTGGAGGGGCTGGGCGACGAGGAGGCGTTGGACCCGTTGCAGCAGGCGTTCGTGGAGCACCATGCGCTCCAGTGCGGCTTCTGCACGCCGGGCATGCTGCTGGCGGCCGTGGATCTGTTGAAGCACTGTCCCGATCCCACGGAGACCCAGGTGCGCGAGGCGCTCTCCGGCAACCTGTGCATGTGCACCGGATACGCCAACATCGTCCGCGCGGTACGCGCCGCCGCGCCAAGCGTCAGATCCGGTTGAACCCATGCAACCTTCATCCACCCAATGGAAGGGCCGCCCGGTCCGGCTGAGAGAGGACCTGCGGTTCTCCACCGGCCGGGGCACCTACATCGACGACATGAAGTTCCCGGACACGCTGCACGTCGCGTTGCTGCGGAGCGTGCACGCGCACGCGCGCATCGTGAACGTGGACCTGAGCGAGGCGTTGGCCATGCCCGGGGTGGTGTGCGGCCTCACCGGCGAGGACGTGGGGCGCATGACCAAGCCGCTGCGCTCCCTCATCCCCATTCCGGTGGCCCTCGACGCCTACTGCCTGGCCTTCGGCAAGGTCACCCACGTGGGCGAGCCGGTGGCCGCCATCCTGGCTACCAGCCGCTACCTGGCCGAGGACGCGCTGGAGAAGATCCGGGTGGAGTACGAGCCCCTGCCCGCGGCGGTGGACCCCGAGGCGGCCATGGAGCCGGACGCGCCGCTGCTTTTCGAGTCCATGGGCACCAACGTCATGTGGCAAGACCGCTTCGACTACGGCGACACGGATGCGGCCTTCGCGCGCGCGGCCCACGTCTTCAAGAAGCGCTTCTACATCCAGCGCTACTCGTCCACGGCGCTCGAGACCTTCGGCTGCACCGCGGTCTATGACGACCACCGGGAACAGCTCACCGTCTGGTCCAACGACCAGCGCCCGGGCCAGGCCATGCCCATCGTGGCCCACAGCCTGGGCCTGACCCATGCGCAGATCCGTTTCGTCACGCCGGACGTGGGCGGCGGCTTCGGCAACAAGCGCAAGGCCCACTACCTGATCATCGCGGCGCTTCTGTCCAAGCTGAGCGGGGGCAAGCCGGTGCACTACCTGGAGGACCGGCGCGAGAACCTCATGGCGCTGATCCACGCGTGCAACGGCGTCATGGACCTGGAAACGGCGCTGGACGAGGAAGGCCGCATCCTCGGCATGAGGGTGCGCGACATCGCGGACGAGGGCGCCAACGTCCTCAATCCCACGGTGCATTCGATCCTCAAGCTCGGCAACCTGACCAACTGCTACCGCATCCCGGTGGTGCGCTACGAGGTCAACTCGGTGATGACCAACAAGTGCCCGTCGGGCGCCAACCGGGGCATCGGCAAGCCGTTCATGTGCCTGGCCATGGAACGGATGATGGACTACCTGGCGCGGCAGCTCGGCATGGACCCCATCGAGCTGCGGCGCAGGAACCTGGTGCCGCCCGACGCCATGCCCTACACCGGCCCCAGCGGCGCGCTCATCGACAGCGGCGACTTCGGCGGCACCCTCGACAAGCTGCTGCCGCTCATCGACTACCAGGACTTTCTCCAGGAACAGCGTGAGGCCCGCGCCCGGGGACGCTACCTCGGCATCGGCATCGCCATCGGGCTGGAGCCGAGCACCTCCAACCAGTCGGCCTACATGCTCTCGTCCGGCCGGCGCAGCGCCTCGGGCTCGGCCGAGGCGGCCATGGTGCGGGTGGAGCACGACGGCAGCATCCTGGTGCTCCTGGGGGACGTGGGCAGCGGCCAGGGGCACGAGACCGCCGCGGCGCAGATCGTCGCCGACGAGCTGGGGGTCGCCATGGACGGCGTGCGCGTGTCGCCGTTCTTCGACTCCGCGGTGACGCCCTGGCTCTACGCCACCGGCAACTACTCCAACAAGTTCGCCGGCACCGACGTGGGCGCCATCCTCGGGGCCGCGCACAAGGTCCGCGACAAGCTTCTGGAGTTGGCGGCGTACCTGCTGCAGGAGCCGGTGGAGAACCTGGAGCTGGCCGAGGGGGGCGTGCGCGCCCGCGACCGCCACGAGCATCGCAAGACTCTGGCGGAGCTGGCCTTCGTGGCCTACCGCGACCTGCTGTCGCTGCCGCGCGGGATGGAGCCGGGCCTGGAGGGTCGATTCTACTACAGCTCCGACCTCGCCAACGTCCCCGACGAGAACCGCCGCGTGCGCAACCAGCTCTTCGCCAGCAACGCCGCCCACGGGGTCATCGTCGAAGTGGACCCGGACACCGGCGGGGTCGCGATCCTCAAGTACGGCGTGGTGCACGACTGCGGCATTGTGCTGAACCCGGCCATCGTGGAAGGGCTGGTGCAGGGCGCCACCGCCCACGGCATCGGCGCGGCGCTGTTCGAGGAGTTCGACTACGACGAGCAGGGGAACCTGAAAGCGACGACCTTCGTGGACTACCTGAAGCCCACCGCGGTGGAGATCCCCGACGTGCGCATGGACCACCTGGTGACGCCGTCGCCGTATACGCCTCTGGGAATGAAGGGAGTGGGGGAGGGCGGCGCCATTCCCGCGCCCGCGGCCATCTGCAATGCGGTGGAGAACGCGCTGGCGCCGCTGGGCTGCACCTTCGACCATCTCCCGCTCACGCCCGAACGGGTGTGGACCGAAATAGAAAAGGCCCGCGCCGAACCATCGTAGGGGCGACCCGCGGTCGCCCTGACTGCACCGTGAGGTGGCACGCCAAGGGCGACCGGCCGGTCGCCCCTACAAGATGACGTTGTATGCCGGGGCGACCCGCGGTCGCCCCTACGGGTTCAGACGGTCACATTGCACACCAGCTCGGTGTAGTCCGCGTCCTCGGGGATCAGGTCCCACGTCAGCATCCACTTGTACTGCCGCTCGAACTCTTCCTCGGTATAGGGCTCCGGGTCCACGTAGCGCAGCCGCGGCAGGTAGAAGTCGTCTTCCGTGAGCTCGTTGGCGTAGTGCTCGGGGATCTCCGCCAGCATGTGCTTGATGTACTTCCTGGGGTTCTTGTTGATGTAGGTGACGGACTTCTTGATGGCCCGCAGCATGCGTTTGAGCAGGTCGGGGTCCATGTCGGCGGGGCCGTTCTCCACCCCCAGGTAGTGGCCCTCGGTAATCATCTTGTAACCGCGCTTCTGGGCCAGCGAGATCCACGGCTCCATGAGCGTGGCCGCGTCCACCTCGCCGTTCTCCAGCGCGATGAACCGTTCGTGCACGGTGCCGGCGTGCACCACGTTCATCTCGTCCCGGGCGACGAAGCCCTCGAGCAGGGACAGGGTGTGGTAGTGCGAGCCCTGGTGGTACTGGACGCCGACGCTCTTGTTGGCGAGCTGCATGGGCGCGTTCACCGGCGAGTCGGGCAGGACGTAGATGCCCTGGCACACCACCGCCGGGCGCTTGGTCCAGATGGGGGCGCCGCGCTCGCTGTCGTAGGCCCGCCGCACCTGTCCCCAGGAACAGGCGCGCATGATGTCCACCTTCTTCTGCTCGTACAGGAACTGGTAGTTGGTGGACTTCACCAGGGTGTGGTCGGTGCGCCGCGGATCGTCGGCCGCGAACTTGGTCTCGCGCACGCCCGGCAGGAGGATCTCCACCTCCATGCCTTCTTCCTCGAACAGTCCTTCTTCCTGCGCCACGAACCAGTGGAGCCCCAGAACCGCTTCCGCGCTCTCCACGTTGATCTTGACCAACTCAGCCATTTTTCGTTCTCCTTTCGAAGCTTCCGCCCAAGGCTTGTCTATTACAACCCGCACGGGAGCCGGTCAAGATCGTGTCCGGCGCCGCGCGTGCGCACCGCGTATGCGGGGCACCGCCTATCTGGTACGTATGGGCTGACGCCATGGAGTTCGACGCGGCACTGCTGTTCGCTCTGGGCACGGCCCTCGCCTACGCCGTCGCCGACGTGACCGCGCGTTTCGGGCTGGAGCGGGCCAACGCCGTGGTGGGGGCCATGATGGCCCTCGCATCCTCGGTGATGATGTTCACCCTCGTGATCGCGGCCCTCGACGTGCGCTTCCCGGCGTGGGGCGTCCACTACCTGTGGATGATGCTGGGCGGGGCGCTCAACCCAGGCGTGTTCTTCGTGACCTTCTTCATCGGGATCTCGAAGATCGGTGTGTCGCGCGCCGCGCCCATCAAGGGCAGTTCGGCCATCTTCGCCGCCTTCATGGCCATGGCCTTCCTCGGTGAGGATCCGGCTTGGTACAACCTGACCGGTATCCTGCTGGTAGTGGCGGGGATCGCGGTGATCTCGTCCGGGGCTGTCACCGGGCATTGGCGCAGGGTGGACATGCTTTGGCCACTGGGTGCCGCGGTGGCCGGCGCGGGCGCGGCTCTTTGCTGGCGTATCGGCGTGCAGGCCTTTCCCGACACGGTGGCCGCCGCCGCCGTGGCCATCCTGGCGGCCTTGGTGGTGGTAACCGGTTACACTCTGGCGACGCGCCGGGGCGAGATCCGCGAGAACGTGCGTGTTGGCTGGAAATACTTCATCGTCGCCGGAGCCATCGAAGGCCTCGGCAAGTTCCTGTATGCCAGCGCACTGCAACTCGGCGAGATCTACCGCATGCTGCCGCTGATCCAGACCTCGCCGTTGTTCGTGGTGTTGATTTCCCTGGTGGTGCTGCGGCGGGCGGAGCGCATCACCTGGCGGGTGCCGGCGGGGGCGGTGCTGACCGTGGGCGGCGCGATCCTGGTGAACGTGCGCCTGGGGTGACGCGGTGTCCGGGTTCGGGCCGGCGTGTCCATTCAGAACGTCCGTGCCATCCAGCGCACCTCGCCGACGACCTTCGCGTCATCAGGCCAGGCCACGGTCGCCCACGCCGGATGATCGCATTCAAGCAGCCAGGCGCCGGAGGCATCCCTGCCCGCGCGCCGGATCAACAGCCTGTCCTCGGTGCGCAGCGCAAAGATGCGTCCCGCGTGCCTCTGCCGCTGTCGCCGGTTCACCAGCACGGAACATCCGTCCGGGAGGGTCTCCGCCATGGAATCGTCTTGTATCCTGACGATGAGGCACTGGGTGGAATCCAGTCTCTGCCGGCGCAGCCAGTCACGTCCGAACCACACGGACTCGGGGGTTTGCGCTGCCCCGGACGCGTCGTAAGCCGCGTCGAGCTCCCGCATCTCCACGGGGAGAGCTTCGTCAAGGTCGACGCCCTCCGTCCAGTAGTCAGCCGGGACGTCGTCCGTCGCGTATCCGCCGGGCAAGGACTGGCGGTCGCCGGAGATCCGCTCGCGCAGAAGAAGATCCAGATCCCGCCGCAACGCGGCGCGCAGCCCGCGAGCCTCGGCTCTCAAGGTCCGCCGTACGCTGTCCTCCAGTTCCACCTCGCGATTCCGTCGCGCGGGACGCTCCGGGCTCTCCTTGCCGCGCTCGGCGAACAGCCGGGTAAGCGGCACTCCCAGAAATTCGGCCAGCTTCTCCAGTTGGTTCAGTTTCCACTCGTTGCGTCCGTTCAAGAGGTTGGAGAAGTGGCTCGGTCGAATGCCGATGGCGGCCGCTATCTGCCCCTTCGTGGCTCGTCCCAGGGATTTCTCGTCGTCAATGAAATCCCGGATCTTGTTCTTGGAGGGACTTGAGAGTGGGGGAGTCTTCCGTCGGGGCATCGCAGGTTTCCAGAAGGAAAGCACACTTGCCAACGGAATAAGTCAAAACGAGGGCAAGTGTGCTTTCCTTCTGCCATGCGGCAAAATTGCTTTCATTCTCCTTCTGATTGTGAATTCCAGGTCACGAGACCCATTGGCGCGCAAAGGTGCCGCGATAGGCGTCCGCAAACCGGTCCCTTGATCGGAACCCGCAGCGCGGGCGGCGCGGCAAATGTGCTTTGACGTGGTGCAGGACATCCGTGTCCTGCACCGGAGAGAACGCTAGAAGGGGATGTCGTCGTCGATGGGCGGGGACTGGAAGGAGGACGAAGGTTCGCCGAACCCCTGGTCCTGGGACTCCTGCGAAGCGCGCGCGCCGCCTCCGCCGCCGAGGAACTGCACCCGCTGGGCGACGATCTCGGTGGTGTAGCGGTCCTGGCCGTTCTGGTCGGTCCACTTGCGGGTCTGGATACGGCCCTGGACGAAGACCTGCCGTCCCTTGGACAGGTACTGGCCGCAGGCTTCCGCTTGCTTGCCCCACACGACGATGTTGTGCCACTCCGTGCGTTCCTGGGAGTTGCCGTCCTGACCGGTCCAGGACTCGGATGTGGCGATGGAAAAATTGGCGACCGCGCGGCCGCTCTGGGTGAAGCGGACCTCCGGGTCCTTGCCAAGGTTTCCTACGACGATAGCGATGTTCACGGACATGTGCGCACCTCACGAGCTAGTTTTGTGCGACGGAAGCGTGGACCTTATCGGTTACGCTCGGCCGAGTCAACACGAATCAAAATCTCCTTCATGACCCTTGACAATGCCGGGGGACCCCCATAAAAGGTCATGCTTATTGCCTTCTTCCCAAATCATCGGCAGCCAGTGACACAACTTTAGCCCATCGCGGTACAGCAAGGCCGCACAAGACGCTTTCCAGCGTAATGACGGAGGAATGATATGCGAAATCTGACGACTCGAATCCTGTTGGGGGCCCTCGCGCTCGGTCTGGCCGTGAGCCTGCCGCTCTCGCAGGCGGGTGCCGAGTTCCCCGACCGCAACATCAACATCGTCGTGCCGTTCTCGCCCGGCGGCGGCTACGACTCCATCGCCCGCGCCACGGCCCGGAGCATGAAGAAGTTCGTTCCCAAGGGCGTGAACATCATCGTCAAGAACGTCACCGGCGCCGCCGGCCGCCGCGCCTCGGTATTCATGTACCGCGCCAAGCCCGACGGCTACACCATCGCCCACTTCCAAGCCTCCGGGATGCTCGGCGACCAGATGCTGTCGGAAAAGCCCGTCGGCTTCGAAACCAGCAAGTACACGTGGCTCGCCCGGGTGGGGGCGGACCCCTTCGGCCTTCACGTATCGGCCAAGGGCCCCCACAAGTCCATCGCGGACCTGCAGAAGGCAAAACGTGTCACCTGGGGGGTCGAGGGTATCGGCGTGGGACGGTGGTTGGGCTCGTTCCTGGCCGCCAAGACCTTCGGCATCGACTTTAACGTGGTGGCCGGCTACCGTGGCACGGGCGAGTCGCTGCCGGCGCTCCTGCGCGGCGACTTCGACGTCTGGGCCCAGCCCATCGACCACCCGTCGGTGACCTCCTATCTCGGCACGGACCTGCGCCCGGTGGTTCAACTGGACAGGAAGCGCGCCGTCAACGCCCCGGACGTGAAGACTTCTTACGAGATGGGCTTTGACCTCTACTTCAGCGACCTGCGCGCCTTCGGCGGCCCTCCGGGAATCCCCGCGGACCGGGCGAAGATCCTCGAGGAACTCCTGCTCAAGTCCATGCGGGACGAGGACTACATCGCCTGGAAGAAATCGTCGTCCATCCAGTTGGTCGAGGGGCCGGGTTCCTCCGTGACCGAAGACCTGAAATACTACGAGAACCTTTTCCAGGCCAACCTCAAGGAGATGCGAGCGGCCGCCAAGGCCAAGTAGGAACGAGCTTCGAAGCCGTCCACGGCCGCGGTTTGAACGCGGCCGTGGACGGTGGGTAGCGGAGCGGTCGGTCGGCGCAACGCAGGGGACGGCAAGGGCCGCGTCCGAGGAACGAATCCATGTGGGAACCATTTCTCCTGGCCATGGGCATGCTCAGCGAGCCCATGAACCTCTTGGTGCTCGCCGTCGGCGCGGTGTCCGGCCTCATCCTGGGGGCGCTCCCGGGGCTGTTCCTGGCGGGCCTGACCATCGGCATGACCTTCACCTTCGGGTGGGACGCGGAGACCGCCATGTTCCTCATGGCGGGGATGATGGGGGCCGCCACCGAAGGGGGTTCGGTTCCCGCCATCCTGCTCAACATCCCCGGAGAAGCGCCCAACGCCGCCACCTGCTTCGACGGGCATCCCATGGCGCGCCGGGGCGAGGCGGGCCGGGCCGTGGGGCTGGCGGCGGCGTCGTCGTTTCTCGGCGCCGTGGTGGGCATGTGCTTCCTGATGATCCTCATCCCATTCGTGAAGATCATCGTGCTGTCCTTCGGCCCGCCAGAGTTCTTCATGCTGGTGGTCTTCGGCCTTCTGACCGTGGCCTACGCCGCCCGCGGCAACATGCTCAAGGGGCTCGTGTCCGCGGGCATCGGCGTGCTCTTGTCGCTCATCGGCTTCAGTCCGGTGCACGGGGTGCTGCGCTTCAACTTCGGCAGCGACAACTACCTGTGGGACGGTATCCCGCTGGTGCCGTTCTTCATCGGGCTCTTCGCCATCGCCGAGCTGGTCAACCACGTGCTGCGCGGCGATACCATCGCCGAGGGCGGCGCGCGCATCAGGGTGGGTCTGTTCGGCGCCTTCAAGGGGTTCTGGGAGGTTTTCCAATACAAGACCACGCTGGTGCGGAGCTCGGCCATCGGTATCTTTGCGGGCATCATTCCGGGCATCGGCGGGGGGTTGGCCAACTTTCTCTCCTACTCCATGGCCGTGCAGTTCTCCAAGAACCCGGAGAAGTTCGGCACCGGCACTCCCGAGGGCATCATCGCCTCCGAGGCCTCCAATGACGCCAAGGACGGCGGCGCCCTGCTGCCCACCATTATCTTCGGCATCCCTGGCAGCGCCGGCATGGCCGTGCTTCTGGGCGCCTTCATCCTCCACGGGCTCCAGCCCGGGTTCTTCTTCATCCGGGAACACATGGACATCGTGTTCGTGCTGATCTTCGGCTTCGTGATCGCCAACTTCCTGGCCAGCCTCATGGCCGCGTTCGGCGCCGATATCCTCGCCCGGGTCACCACGCTGCGCGTGGGCTACGTGGTCCCGGCCGCCTTCCTGCTGTCCGTCGGCGGCGCCTACGCCGCGCGCGAGAACGTCTGGGACATCGGTATCGCCATCGCCGCGGGCATCCTCGGTTTCGCGTTCAACCGGTTCGGTTTCTCGCTGGTGACGCTGGTCATCGGATTCCTGCTCGGGGTGCGCGCGGAACTGTCCTTCGTGCAGTCGCTGCAGATCTCCGCCGGCAGCTACGCCATCTTTTTCACGCGGCCCGTCACCATAGTGCTGATGCTCCTGAGCATCCTCATGCTCTGCCTGCCGTGGCTGTCGAGCCGGAAAGGGAAGGCGTCGTCATGAAAGGGTCCACGCTTCTCGGGGTGATCCTCGTGGCCACCGCGGCGCTGTTCTTCGGGTGGTCGTTCTCCTACGGCGGCATGGCGGGCTTCGTGCCCCTGGTGCTGGCGTTCCCAACCCTGCTGCTGGCGGCCCTGTGTCTCGCCGGTGAACGCTATCCGCGCATCCTGAGCGCTTTCGAAGTGAGCCTGGAGGATGTCCTTTCCTCGGCCGCGGGTGCCGAGGACGTTGTCGAGACCGCGCAGCAGGGCCCCAAGGCCGGCGAGTTGGGCCTCATCGTTCGCATGTTCGTGTGGTTCGCGGCGTTCGGGGTGCTGGTCTTCATCACCGGGTTCTATGTGTCGACCTTCCTGTTCGCGGTGCTCTTCACGCACAAGCAGGGTGGCATCGGCTGGCCGGGAACGGCCTTCATCACCGCACTGGCGCTCGGTTTCTTCTATTTCATCTTCGAACGGACGCTGGCCGTCGACCTCTTTGCCGGCGTGATTTTCGGCGCTTTCATCCCGCCGCTCTGACCATCCCTTTCCATGGCCGCCGGGGGGCGACCGCGGGTCGCCCCTACGATTCATCGCGCCTTGCCGGCAACGAAACATCCTCCGCATATGCGAATTAACCGGACACCACACTAGCGCGCCCCGTTGTTCCCGTAGCCGGTGCTAGCCGGTGAAAGGACCCTCCCTTGGCCGTCTCGCGGCCTGTGCGTCTTGTCCTGGAGAGTAGCTTGAAACCAGGACGCGTTGCCGGGTCTCAACGATGCCTTTTTGTTCTGGAAAAAATAATCGAATACGTGAAATTCTTGGTCGATCGAATGGTTTCTAATTTCACGCATAATCCCCGCTCCGCCGCACCGTTCGTGGTAGGCGTCGACCTGCCGATTCTTCATCCTCATCCATTCCAATAGTCATGTCCCCGATTCCGGGGGAGCTCCCCAAGTCTGTCAAAATACGGGCGTATTTGGCTATCGCCAAGGGCTGGAACGGGGTGTCCATGGATCTCCCCTTGGGCTTCCGGATTCCGAGGCCTGCGCATCGATCGATCGGTTTTCTAGGAAGAATGTCTAGTCTTAATAGTGAAATCTAGTGGTTGCAATGACAAACATCTACCATTACATGTTTATTCTCGAAATTGGTAAATTTTCCAAAAGACCAGATTCGGGTTCCTGAGCCTGAACTTGGCAGACGGGGGAGGAATCAAGAATGTTTACTGACAGTGCTCGTCCGCAGAATGACTCTCGACCGACGGTAGTGGCCGGGCGCCCTGGGAGTCAAGGAGGTCGTGTAGCGGCGTTCAGGTCCATCGCCGCCTTTCGACGACGGACTGGCGTGGAGGTGGTCTTGCCGGCGGCCTTGTTGATGTGGGTACTGGCGCTTCTCGGGGCGGCTGCGCCAGGGTATGGGCAGGACACCACCACGGTGACGATCGCGGCGGGTGCGGCGAGCTACGGGTACGAGATAGATGAGGTGGGATTCACGCTGACGCGGACGGGGTCGACGGCGGCGGCGGCGGCGTTGACGGTGGGTGTGACGGTAACGCAGGAGCAGACGTACTTGGATTCGAGGGCGGTGAATCAGAAGGCGACGTTCGCGGCGTTGTCATCGACGGCGGAGGTGACGATCGCGCGGTTCTGGTTCCAGGGGGGGGCGACGACGACGGGGTCGTTGACGGCGACGGTGGACACGGGGGAGGGGTACAGCGTGGGGACGCCGGGCTCGGCGAGCACGGAGATGGTGGTGTTGGATCCGGCGGTGACGGTTCGGTTGGGGAGCGCGTCGTATACGATGAAGG
>JAPOPM010000198.1 GCA_026712905.1 Deltaproteobacteria bacterium | reverse complement strand
GTCGCCCCGCTACAGGGCGGCGCGCCGCGCGCGGTCCCTGACGCCCGCGGAGTAGCGCGAGTTGGGCCGGGTGCTCGACGAGGCGGAGGCCGACGGCACGGTGTTCCCCCCGGCGATCCCCGCGCTCCGTCTGCTGCTGCTCACGGGCTGCCGCCGGAACGAGATCCTGACGCTCAGGTGGGACGACGTGGACCACACGGCGGGAGAGCTTCGGCTGAGGGACGGCAAGACGGGATGGCGCAGCGTGCCGCTCACGCCGGCGGTGGAGACGGTGCTGGCGGGGATACCCCGGACAAAGGACAACCCGTGGGTGATCGCGGGGCGGAAGCCCGGAACGCGCCTCGCGAACCTCAATGCGATCGGGATGAGGCTCCGCAGGCGGGCAAGGCTCGACGACGTGCGGCTCCACGACTGCCGTCATTCGCCGCCTCTACCTCGCCGTTCAGCAACATGCGGGTGCGGATGGTGGGTCCGCCGTCGTGGCGCAACTGGCCCCGGTCCTTGTCGCAGTGGCCCGCCAGCATCTTGTAGGTCATGTAATGGGAGCCGGTTCTGGTGCTGGATCGAGATGGGCACGTCCGCCAGGTCGTCGAGCCGGTCGTAATTGGAATCACCCCTGACGATGATGGCCATGGTGGCCACGCTCTCGCGGCGTCCCAGGATCCAGCCGTCGGCGGCGCGCTTGATCACTCCCCACTCGCACTTGTTGTAGCCTTCCAGGTCGCCGCACTCGTAGTCCGAGGCGATGGGGCGCTCGAACACGTCGGCGGGCCGAAGCTGCGAGTCCGGCGTCACCACCTCCGGGGCGACGATCAGAAACTTAGCACAACCGATCCGACGATGTAATCGACATCCACCGTCCACACACCGGCCACGAGCCTCTCGGCAGGAAAGCCCACAGCACACGTCGCCCACACGCTCCACCGCAAGCGGCGGCATCTGAAGCCCGCACACACTCACCCGTTCCCCGACGACAGACCAAGACCGTCAGGGTCTTCTGTCATAACCTTGGAGATCCTTACGATCGAGCGTCCACACCGCAACCCTCATTCGCGGAAACTTGGCGCAGGCCTGTTCAAAGGCCCGGACAATCGAATGATCGCCAATACCGCGCTCTCTCATCGCTGAATCAGGGAAGTCATCCAACCACGAGACAAGCGTGGTGTTGTCGGGAAGAGGCGCCAACACCCACGGCATGGACTCTTCGACCGCCCACCTCACCGTCTTTACGAACCTCTCCGCGCATTGGCGCCTCTGGTTGCCATCGCCGTTCTGAGCAATGTGGTTGCCAGTTTCCAGCACCGTGGCAATCGGCAGAAATAGATGATCGCCCTTGTGGATATGCTCCTTCAATTGTTCCTTAACTTGGACCTGTCGATGGTGATCGCTCTTGACCGGCACATTGAGTATTTCCACAAATATCGATGTATCGACAAGGAAAATATCCGCCATCCGTGTGTCCTCACACGTCGCGCAGGTGTTCCTCAACCCACGCAAGAGCCTGTCGCTTCAGTTCGTCGCTGGAGAGTCGATGTTTCACGAAACTGTCAAGCGCACGAGTCGTCAAGAGCCGTCCCAGCGGGCCTTGTATCACCAGCTTCGGATAGTCCGGGATGTCCTCCAGCCGGATCAGGCGACTCGACCCAGACACCTTGTCCCTGTAACAGAACACCACCTGCGGGACTGCGATACTAGGCAACGCGTCCAGCAATGCGGGATTGTGGGTGGTGATCAATATCTGCAACCGTCGGTCTGTCGCAACCTGAGCAATGCGTTCAAGGAGAGTCTCGACGCGGCTGGGGTGAACGCCGTTGTCGATTTCTTCCACCACCACAATGCCGTTCTCAGGCGCCGACAGTACGGCACTCGCCACTGCGAGTATACGCAGTGTTCCGTCCGACAACTGCGAAGCGTCGTACTGTGTCGCCGTTCCCCCGAACGTTTCCTTCAGCGCTACCATCACGTCGCCGCGTGGTGTGTCAAGGAAGACGATGTCCTCAATGTTTTGTTCCGGCAAATCCCGAACGAATGCCAGCACCCTGGCTTTCGATCCCTCTTTGCGGCAGAGATTATACAGCACGCCTGAGAGATTATTCCCGTTCTCCGACAGCGAAACTTCGTTGCGGTAACTGTAGCCACGCATTCCCTCGGGCCGCGGATCCAGAAAAATGATGTTTTCCAACAAGTTCTGGTAACAGCGCGCGAACTTGGGCACTGTCTCTCGGGCCTTCTTGTGAGTAGCAGGGAATGGCGCGGGATTTTGCAGTTGCGCGAGGACCGACATCTGATCCGTACACCGAATCCGTGGCTTTTTTCCGCCGCGCGCAAAGTTGTCGTAGGCTACCTCGATATCACTGGTGACACCGCTTGCAGGCGATACCACCTCGAAGAGTGGAACAACCGTGCCGGAACCTTCTATTCTTTCGTCTCGAATATGAAGCCTGTCTTCGTCCCGCAACTCCAATGTGATCCTATAGTCGGGGTAATCCTCGAAGTTCGTCTGGCAGTGAAACGAGAAGACTCGACTGCCGCCAAAGCCGAGACCGGTCAGAGGACCGCGTAGACTGCCACCGATTTGACCGGGACGAATCGTGTGGAGTTGCGCGCCGCGGACGATGGTGGACAACAGGCGGAGCCCTTCAAGGAGATTACTCTTTCCGGAGGCGTTCGCACCGATGAGCACGCTCAGGGGCGAGTCCCGCCCGAACACCAAAACTGCTTCGTCGTCATAACTCTTGAAGTGGGTGAGACCGAATTGAGTCAACATCCGCTGCTCCCTTTCAAACAACTGCGGGGAATGTTCGGCATGGCCGCCACCGTCGCCGCCAATGCTTCGTCGTCTGCACATGCCCGCAACGGACGCTTTTGCACACGTTCTTCACGAAGTCACTCGCAGGAAAGCCCTCCGCCACTCGCAACACTACCCCTTCTCGCTCACCACCCAAGGCCGACGGCTCCGAGTGTGCCGCCACGACAAACCGCATTACCGCATCAACAGAAGGGAAGGAACCCCGAAACAGGACAGGCACGACCGGAATTGCCCGCTTCTGCGCATACCGCTCAAGATCCGCAAAGGATACAAAGTCATCCTCCTCGTTGCGGAGCGCAAAGGCATAGAACGTCATGTCTTCGGCAACAGGAGCGTACTCTATGCTGTGCACGGCATAGATGTCCTCTCCGTAAAGAAATACCCCCGACTCCTGCACCTTCCATGCATGATGCTTCTTTACCATTGCCATCCACTTTTCATTGGATGGCTCGGATACACTGCGCGAATAGACATGCCCACAGTGGAGCAGCGTGTTGCCACCGTCCAGTTTCTCGGTTATTACCACCTCCCGATCCACGAAACGGCTTGTCTCCACGGAAGGACTGCCCTCGTCACGCGTGGGTGAGTAGGGCCAATACGGGGTACTCGGGTACTTCTTCGTCATGGCCTCGGAGCCAGCCCTTCCACCAGACAGCGCACAGTACATTATGAGCAGCCGCCAGTTGCGACCCACACTCTACCATGAGATCTCGCCGAATGCCCGTGCGCCTCCACTGGACGGGACCTCGCCATGAGACAACCATGGAAGACGAAGGCCATTTCCACCCAGCGTAGGCCAGGACACCGCAAAGAGCGAAGTCGCGCGACGCATTACTGTTTGATCCACTCCCAAACCTCTGTGATAGATTGGACGATTTGGGGGTGATCCTGCATGCTGTTCCGATTCGTATCGCAGTGCCAACCGACATCCCAACCGATGAACGATCGCTCGCGTGTACCTGACGCTTCCGATCCAGAAGTAGACCCCCCAGCCATGATTCCCCTATTTCTGCCACCGTGCCGGCAACATCCGGGCTGCAGTGCGCCATCCCAAGCACTCGATTGAGAGCTTGTTCTCTCAGCGTGATTTCAAGTCACGCCACGTCTACGCATGCCATTCAGAGACGCGTGCGCACCACGGGAGCCACTTGCCGTACCCAATTCTCGTGAAGAGCTTTCCATTCCGGATCGTGGTGCCCCAACCCAGCGGCCTGCCTTGGGTGGACGAGCGGCAACAGCTTTAAGGCACGACCCTTGATGACGAGATCGTCCAGCAGGCCGTAGGACTGCGAGGCCTTCCCGTACGCTTCGAGTGAAGCCTTGGTACCGAACGCCGTCCCAAACCACTTAAGGGGATCATCGCCCAATGTGACTAGCACCTCAGCGGTTGATTCCACCAACTCGTCGGCAAT
>JAPOPM010000197.1 GCA_026712905.1 Deltaproteobacteria bacterium | reverse complement strand
GATGGATTGGCAGTCATTTGCGGAAACTCCGCTACAGTCGGCCGAGGACATGCGTCGCCAGATTACCGACAGAGCGGTGGTCGACGACGACTTCCGAAGCCTTTTGGTCACGAACCCAAAGCAAGCCATCTCCCAAGAGTTGGGCGTCGATCTTCCGGAAGACATCGATGTGGTGGTCCACGAGAGCAACGCGCAGACTCTCCATTTGTCCCTTCCGGTCACCGAGATCGGAGAAGAGCAGCTTGAGGCCATCGCTGCGGGGCGTTGCTGCTGCTGAACGTGTTCTTCCCGGCTCCCTCGGCGAATATTCGCCGAGGGAGCCGGGAGTTTTGTGGCTCGATGTGACCCTGCATGACGGGCGGGTGCTGATGCATCCGACGCCTCGCTTCATTGCGTCTTCCTCTTTGTGCATCGCGAACGTTGCTGCGGCTCCGCGCACCCACGAACTCGTCGCGACGCCGTCGGATCGAACGGGCCCTAACGTATGAAGGGTTCGGCGGCGGCGGAAGAGCCAAGCGTCGAAGTTCGGGATTTTCCGACACGATTGGGGGCATGGGCGGTCGCGGCCCGCGGGCTGGTCGTTGCGGTTGCCCTGGTACTGGTGGGCGCGGCCGGCAGCGGCGTCCTTTTCCTGGAATCCTCCACGGACTACCGGGCGTTCTTCAACGAGGACAACCCTGAACTCCAGGCGTTCGAAGCGCTGGAGAGCACTTACGAGAAGAGCGACAATGTCCTCTTCATGATTGTCCCGGACGATCGCGACGCGACATCGGAACGATCTCTCGCCGCCGCCGTCTGGCTGACCGAGCGTGCGTGGCAGACGCCGTACTCGACGCGCGTCGATTCGATCGCGAACTTCCCGCTTATGACGGCGGACGAGGACGGGCTCTCCGTGCGCGACCTCGTGCACCCGGCGAAGCTCAGCGACGCGGAGGAACGCCGCCGGCTCCGCGCAACGGCTCTGGCGGATCCGCGGATTGCGGGCAATCTCCTGGCGCGGGACGGCGGCGTCAGCGCCGTCAATGTCACGGTGAAACTGCCCGAGGAGGGGAACGCGGCCAGCATAGCCGAGGTTGCCGAATTCGCGCGTGGTGTTGCGGCGGAGGCGGACGAGCGGTTTCCCGGCATCGATTTCCGGCCCGTCGGCACGGTGATCGTCAACCAGACCTTCACGGAAGCGTCCGTGGCTACCATGGGGACAGTGTTGCCAGCGTCACTGGTCGCCATGGCGGCGATCCTCGGTATCCTGACCCGAGGGTTCGCGGGAGTGGCCGCGACCGGCGGAGTCGTCGTCCTGTCCGTTTTCGCCGCAATGGGGCTGGCGGGCTGGGTCGGCATTCCATTCTCCACGGCCACGTCGGCGACACCCATCATCGTTCTGACCCTGGCCGTGGCCAATTGCCTGCATGTGTTGGTAACGGTCCAGGAACGCCTCGGAGCCGGCGATTCCAAACACGCGGCGGTGGTGGAATCTATCGGGGTCAACCTGAATCCAATTTTTCTTGCGAGTGCGACCACTGCATTCGGTTTCCTGACGATGAATTTCTCCGAGGTGCCGCCGTACCGCCACCTCGGCACCCTCGTCGCAATCGGCGCCGGCGTTTCCTTTGCGCTCTCTGTCACGTTCCTTCCGGCGCTGCTCTCGCTGCTC
>JAPOPM010000196.1 GCA_026712905.1 Deltaproteobacteria bacterium | reverse complement strand
TGGGCACGGTGTCGGTCTCGGTTCTCGGGAACGCGGACCTGACCTACCGCATCGTGGGCGGCGACGATGCGGGGCGGTTCGCGATCGATGCGTCGACGGGTGCGCTCTCGTACACGGGCACCGGCGAGGACCACGAGTCGGCGACCACGAGCTACGCGCTGACGGTGCGCGCGAGCGACGGGAGCCGGTACAGCGACGTGGCCGTCACCGTCCACGTCGCGGACGTCGACGAGGCGCCGGAATTCACCGAGCCGAGCTACGCCTTCGACCTCGTGGAGAACACGGACGGGAGCGCGACGCCGGTGGCGCTCGGGGCGGTGGCGGCGTCGGATCCCGAGGGCGCGACGCCGACCTACCGCATCGTGGAGGGGGACGGTTCGAGTCTGTTCGCGATCGATGCGTCGACGGGTGCGCTCTCGTACACGGGCACCGGCGAGGACCGCGAGTCGGATACGAACCCTCGCGCGCTGACGGTGCGCACGAGCGACGGGGACCTCCACCGCGACGTGGCCGTCACCGTCAACGTCACCGACGTGGACGATGAGGCTCCGGCATTCATCGAGTCGAGCTACGCCTTCGACCTCGCGGAGAACGCGGACGGGAGCACGACCCCGGTGGTGCTGGGGACGGTAACGGCGTCGGACCCCGATTCGGTGCCGGCATACAGCATCGTGGGCGAGAACGCGGCGGGCCGGTTCGCGATCGACGCGGCGACCGGGGCGCTGTCGTACGCCGGCGCGGGCGAGGACCACGAGTCGGATACCACGAGCTACGCGCTGACGGTGCGCGCGAGCGACGGGAGCCGGCACCGCGACGTGGCGGTCACCGTCAACGTCGTGGACGTCAACGAGGCGCCGGAATTCACCGGGTCGAGCTACGCCTTCGACCTTGCCGAGAACGCAAACGGGAGCACGGTCCCGGTGGCGCTCGGGGCGGTGGCCGCTTCGGACCCCGAGGGGACGACGCCGACCTACCGCATCGTGGGGGGCACCGCGGCGGAGCGGTTCGCGATCGATCCGGTGACGGGTGCGCTCGCGTACACCGGAACCGGCGAGGACCACGAGTCGCAGGGCGCGGGCCACGCCCTGACGGTGCGTGCGAGCGACGGGGACCTGCACCGCGACGTGGCCGTCGCGGTCACGGTGACCGACGTGGATGAAGCGCCGGCGTTCACCGCAACGAGCTTCGCATTTGCCCTGGCGGAGAAGACCGACGGGCGCGCGAACCGTGTGGCGCTGGGTACGGTGACCGCGACGGACCCGGAGGACGACGCGGTGGTGACGTACGGCATCGCGGGAGGCAACGAGGCGGGGCTGTTCGAGATCGACGGACCCACCGGCCGGCTGTTCTACGTCGGTGCGGGCGAGGATCGCGAGTCGGGGACGGCGAGCCATGCGCTGACGGTGCGCGCGAGCGACGGCACCCTTTCCGGCGACGTCGTGGTCACGGTCAGCGTCGAGCCGATTTTGTCGGAAGGGGACACGGATCTGTCGGACGGTGTCCATACCGCCGGCCGGACCCGGGCCGGGGAGTCGGTAACGGGCACGATCGACGGCGCCGACGATCGGGACTGGTTCGCCGTGGAGCTGGAGGCGGCCAGGGCCTACCGGCTCGACCTCGTGGGCACGGGGGAGCACGGCGAGGCGCTCTCGGACCCGCGCCTTTTCGGAATTCACGACCAGAGCGGCGAGCTGATCCCCGGCACGGCGAACGACAACGGCGGCCGGGGCCGGAACGCCCGGGTGGTTTTCGTCGCTCCGGAAAGCGGTACCTACTACGTGTCGGCCGGGTCGGACGAAGGACGGCAGGGAGCCTACACCCTTGCGATCGAGGATGTGACGAGGGTCATCCGGGTGTCGGATGCGTCGGCGCGCGAGCGGGACGGCGTCCTGAGCTTCGTCGTCGCGCTGAACCGGACCCCGGAGCAGACGGTGACCGTCCGCTACGAGACGGCGGACGGTACGGCCGTGGCCGGAGAAGACTACGAAGCGGTCTCCGGGGTGTTGGAGTTCAGGCCCCTGGAGCTGGTCAAGCGTGTCGAGGTCAGGCTGATCGACGACTCGGTGGAAGACAGTGGAGAGACTCTCTTCCTGAGGCTGAGCGATCCGACCGGGGGCACTCTGGCGGACGCGGAGGGAACGGGCACGATCCGGAACGCCGAAACCCGCCCGAGCGTGTCGGAGGGGGATACGGACCTTCCGGACAACATCGAAACCCCCGGCCGGGTCCGGGTCGGGGAGTCGGCGACGGGGGAGCTCGCCTTTGAGCGTGACGATGACTGGTTTGCGGTGGAACTGTACGCTGGAGTCACGTACCAGATCGACATGTGGGGGGCGGTTCCCGAGTATAGCGGCCTGGTTTCCGGCGGCACCCTGGGTCGGTATCACCAGTATATCCGGGGGATATACGATGCCGACGGCAATCTGATTCCCGGCACGTCGACCGCAAGGGGGGGACAAGATGGCGCCGCACGGCTCTATTTCACGCCCTCGGAGAGCGACACCTTCTTCGTCTCCGCGAGCACCGAGTACTACTCGGTGTGGGACCCCTGGTTGAGTCGGTACGTCTGGGTTACCGAAGAGGGCACGTACACGATTTCGGTCAAGGAGTTGACGGACGACTATCCGGCCACGACGCACACCTCCGGGCTGGTGCCGCGGAACGGCTGGGCCACGGGCGAGCTGGAGCGATACGGTGACCGTGACTGGTTCGCGGTGCAACTCTACGAGAACCGGACCTACCTGATTCATCAGGAAACATTGCGCTTGCCCGACCGCAACGCCTTGTTAGAGGAATACATCTACGGAATCTACCGGGAGGACGGCAGCCTGATTCCCGGCACCTCGGACGATCACCGGGGCTCCTCCTACCCCCACGCCCAGGTGCGGTTCACGCCGGACACCAGCGGCCTGTACTACGTGTCCGCCAGCGGAATGGGGGAAGGTACCTATCGGCTCACGGTGATGGACATCACGCGCGATTTGCCGGCGTCGACCGGCACGACCGGTCGGGTCTCGGTCGACGGATCGGTCACGGGCGTAATCGACTATCTTCGCGACCAGGACTGGTTCGCGGTCGAGCTGGAGGCCGGCACGCTCTACCGAATCGAGCTGGATCCAAACTGGGACCCGGGCAATGGCCGCCCCTCCATCACTGGCCTGGGCCGCCCCTCCATCAGCGGGATCTTCGATTCGAACGGCCACTCCGTAGGCGGGATCTTCGCGGGCAGCAATCCGATCGACGGCGTTGAGGACGATCTCCGCGTGACGTTCTTCACGCCGTCGGAGAGCGGTACCTTCTATCTGGCCGCGGGAGCGTTCAGAGATCAAACCGGCAGGTATGTCCTCCGGGTGAAGGACGCCATGGCTCAGGACGTCCACACGGCCGGGACCGACACTCGCGGCAGCGTCACGGTGGGCGGTCGGGTCACGGCCGATATCGACTACCCCGGCGACGTGGACTGGTATGCCGTCGAGCTGGAGGCCGACACGGCCTACCGATTCCGTCTCTTCGGCGGCGGCCTGCGATACCCGTACCTGGGAGGGATTCACGATTCGGCCGGCGGCCTGCAACCGAACACCCAACGCCCCACTTGGATCTCCTCTTACCCCTCTGTGGATTTCACTCCGGACACCGACGGAACCTACTACGTGGCGGCTGGCGGCGGTGGCCTGGGAGGCGCTATCCCCCTCACATACCTCTACTTGTACGGCGGCTTCCCGACAAGTGAGACCGACTACGCGGTAGGCACCTACACGCTTTCGGTGGACGAGATCTAGCGATCCTGCAAGGCGCAGGCCGCGCCGGCGGCGCGCCGCTTCGCAGCGATAAAGGACGGTTGCGGGCGCGTTCCGGAACTCCTCCAGCCGACGCCGAAGCGGCGAGCCACCGCCATACCGAGCACACGGCGCCGGCCGCATGACTCGCACTGAACAGTCTCCGGAAATCCCGGCGCGCCGGAGACAAGGACACGGACACAGGGTGAACCGCCATGAGCTACCAGATGGGCACCTACACGCTTTGGGTGGATGAGATCTAGTGTCGTGTCCCGTAAATACCTGGCATGAGTTGCGCAGGATTTTTTGTCGTCGGCAAGGCGCGATGAAGAGCAGTGGCGGGTAGTCGGCGAAGCGGCTGCAGGAAAAGAAAACGCTGCAATTTCGGAGACTTCAAGCGATTTTCGTGTCGACGACAATCCTCAACCCAGGTCTCGCCAGAAACGTGGCAAGCACTCAGGGGCTCCCGCCGGTGACCTCGCCCCACTTCTCTCCTTCGCGGCAGAAGGTTCTGACACGCTGGTCCGTGGGGCGGTTCTTCATTGCCGTCTCGATCAGCACTTCGCGACACTGCCGGCCATCCTCATTTCGACCGGTCGCGAGCACTGTCACGCCGCCCGCGGCGTAGCCGCTCGCGTCGTCGTGGTTCTCCCAGTAGACCCCCTTGTCAAGGGCGCCTTGACCGAGGGCCTGCTGCAAGGTCTTCGCGGCCAGCCGTCCCGACTTGGCGTCGATGGGCGGCAGCGGCCGGTGATTGTCCTTGGCCCTCTCGAGGAACGACGCGCGATCATTGCGCCTTGCTTCGATAAACATGATCGGCGCAATGATCGGTGCGGTGACGATTGCGCCCGCCACGTCGAGCACTCCGCCCACTCCTTTTTCGTTCGAACATCCGGCCACGAGAGCCGTCAGCAGAAATATCATGAAGCTGATCTTCACCGTGTCTCTCCCTATGGTTCTCGCGCCGTGGGATGACGACAGGCCCGTCGGAGGCTGACGGCCACCTGATTCGGTCAGAGTACCTGGATCGGGCCAGGGTACCGTCCCACAATCTTGTCGGCTGTCAACAACGTGACCCCTTCGACCTGGGCCTGCGCGACCAGGATGCGGTCAAAGGGATCCTTGTGCAGGGGCGGCAACAGGACCACCGCTACCGCATGGGCACCGGTCACGGCCAACTCCGTGTAACCGTGTTCCAGCAGACCTCGCCGCAGTAGATGAGGATCGACGTGGAAATCCGGGCGCCCGATTCCGCTCTTGATCGCAACCTCCCAGATCGACGCGGCGCTGAAGACGGGTTGCGTATCCCGCTGTTCAAGGAGAGCGCGTCCCTCGTCCGGCAACCGGCCTGAGACTCCCGCCGCCCAAAGCAGCACGTGTGTGTCTAGGAGGAGATTCACTCCTTGCCCTCGAACAGCGCCTCGATCTCGGTGGAGCCCATGCGGTCAAAGTCTTCCGGCACGGAAATTTGCCCGTCGAGGAAACCGATACGGCGCATCGATCCCGATTCCGGAGCTTCCACCGCGACCACTTTCACCACCGGCTTGCCAGCGCGTGCAATGATGAAGGGCTCGCCGTTGGCGGCAGCCTCGACGAGACGGGAAAGGTGGGTCTTGGCTTCGTGCATGTTGACGGTACGCATGATGTCGCTCCCGACTTAGTCTGTTTAGTTTAGTTGGATAGGTCGCATCTCGCAAGTCCCAGTACGAATTTCGCACTCCGGCATCGTCAATCACCCCATTGACTTCACGGGGGATCACCCGTTGGCTTCACGGTACTCTCCACCCTGTGTTCCCGTGTTTGCGCCACCAGGTTTTCGCTGGCTTCCCACAATCTGGCCCCGTTTCCCGGATCGGACGCGTACGGGAGGACCGATTCCCGTTGCATCAGGTGACGATACATCCCGGTGGCCCTGCCTGCTTCCTCGGCGCAGCACAGGTAGAGGGCCGGTCCCTCCGGAACCGGCCTGACTTCCGCCTGCTTCGGACCCCTGAGGTCTCGGATGGCGGCCACCAGCGCGCTCAAGGCCGTGCCGTCTCCCATGAGCCTGGGCGCACTCTTCAAAGGGTGGGCTCCTTCAGCTTGATCCGCTCTCTTCATTTCGAAGTCGTCACTGGAAGGGGATCACATGTTTCTCGCGATGGCCGGCGATGGCCGGCAAGACTCCCTTCGATGATCTCCAAATGCCCGACAGCCGCGCTCACAGATCCCGGTCCCGCAGATCCGGCCGCTTCAGCACGAGGCCCGCGGTGAGCGCGATACACACGGCGGCGGTGACCATCAGAGTCCACGGCGCGCCGATGAGCGCGGCGACGGCGCCGGAGTGGGCTTCGCCCAGCGACGGGGCGCCCACCCCGAGCATGCGCTGGAAGCTCGCGGTGCGGCCTCTCAGATTGTCCGGGGTCCGCGCCAGGATCACCACTTGGCGCACCACTGCTTGCAGCGCATCGAAGATTCCCACCACGAACAGGATCGCCACCGAGCCGAGGAACCACGGCGAGAACGCCAGCCCGAACAGGCAGGCGGCGTAGGCCATGACGCTGAAGGAGACGAACAGGCCCTTGTACGACATGTTCCCCAGCCACATGACCACGGCCACCCCGAGGAGCGAGCCCAGTGCCGGCGCCGACAGGAGGATTCCCAGGCCTCCCGCGCCGAAGCCCATGGCCACGGCGAAGATGGGCAGCAACGCGCGGTAGCTGCCGAAGAAAACCGCTGCGAACTCCGTCACCAGCAGGACGATGATGAGCGAGTTCCGCCGGATGAAGGCAACGCCTTCGAGCAGGCTCTGCACCGGGGACTGCTCGCGGTCCAGGGGCCCGGACTCGTAGCGGATGCACGTCATCACGGGGATCGCCACAATGTAGATCAGGCAGGCCACGCCGTAGGTCCAGCCGGAGCCGGCGACCGCGATGAGCAGGCCGCCCGCGGCCGGCCCGATGAGCTGTGAGAGTTTTCGCGCCGACGCGATCTGCGCGAAGGCGTTGACCATCAGCTCCCGCGGCACGAGACCCGGGACCATGGCGGTGCGCGCCGGCCCCGCCGCGGTGGTGAGAGTGGAATTCACGAAGGCCGCCAGATAGAGGTGCCACACCGAGATTAGCCCGGTGAGCGCCAGCGACCCCAGGGACAGGGTGATCAGCGCGTTCACGTACGCGGTCAGAATGATGAACCGGCGCCGGTCGATGCGGTCGGCGACAACCCCGCCGGCCAGGGCGAACACGATGGTGGCCGCGCCGCGCACCAGACCCGTGAACCCGGTCAGCAGCGGCGAGCCCGTGATCTCGTAGACCAGCCACAGCTCGATGGTGCGCTGGAGTTGGTAGCTGACCGACGTGCCGAAGAGCGCGATGTACAGCAGCCGGAAATCACGAACGGCCAGGGAGGAAAGGCCGCCATCCCGGCTCAAACGCACCGCACCGCCACCCACGGCCTTCGGCACCCTCCTGATCCGCCGAGAACGTGCCCGAGATGTCGGGCGGCTTTCATTGCGCTCAACCTCGTGCCCAAGAAACCCTCCTCCGGAGGGCCGTAGCCGCTCCAAAAGGGTAGGCCAGTAGAGCCACTACCGACTTAACCCAATGTTGCAATAAAGGTCTGTGAAGAGCGATCCGAAGCCCCCCCCCCCCCCGAATCGTCATTCCCGCGGAAGCGGGAATCCAGGGGCGGTAGTGGGGCACTACATCTGCGTTTCCCCGCCTCGCCACCCCTGGATTCCCGCTTCCGCGGGAATGACTTCTCTGGGGCGTTTAGCGGGACTCTTCTCTCCCATCCCCATGCGGACCGTACAAGTCGGTCTCCATGATCTCCGCGGCGGCGGCGCCGGCGTCGGTGAGGCGCAGGGTGCAGCGCGACTCCAGCATCCAGGCGTAGTAGCCCTCGGGCACGTCTTCGGACGGGCCGTGATGGATCACGCCCTTGGGCACCAAGGTCAGCATGCCCGGCTCGTCCACGCCGCCCCAGGCGCCGGGGCCCTCGAAGTAGAAGACCAGCTCGTCGTAGTCGACGTTGTTGTGGATGGGCGGGCGACGCCGTTGGCGCGCGCTCAGGTTGTAGAACAGCTCGTCCCGGCCGGGCGAGGCGATGAACTGCACGGGGGGACCGTTGGGATCAGTAGGGACGTCCCTGAGGTTGAGCTTCCACACCGGGCTCGGGCCGTCGGCGAAGGACTGGGTGGCCAGCGGGTTCGTGGGCTTGACGTAGCGCGTGACGCCGTCGAAGCACTTGAGCAGCCACACCGTTTCCACGTCCCGGGCTTCATCCTCGCTCAACACCGCGCGCCGGAGCCCCGAGCCGAAGGACGGCGACGGGTCGAAGCGGACCGCGCCGGGAGTCTCGACGATGACCGAGAGGCTCGCCCCGGTCAGCGGCAGCACCCGGTAGGGCACGCCCCGCGGAATCACCACGAAGTCCCCCGGCTCACCCGTGATGGTGCCGTAGGCGGTGCGGAACTCCAGCGTTCCCTCCTGCACGAAATGCACCTCGTCGGCCTCGACGTTGGAGAGCACGAAGGGCATGGGGTGGGCGCGGCCAGAGACGCTCAGGCGCACGCCGGTGCGCCCCGACTCGATGGGCACCGGCAACGCCTCGGCGTCCTCCCGATCCGGCAAGGCCACCGCGCCGACGTTCAACCGATGCGGGACGTGCGGACCCGTGACCGAAATGAAGTCGGGGCTGTGGTGCGTGCGCATGACGTTCACGCCCGTCCCCGCGAACCCTTCCCTGCCCCAGTGCTCGCGATACTCGGTGCCGTCCTTCGCCATGACGTTCCTCCTGGACTCGTTCCAATGGTGGTTGGCGACTACGCATCGTCGCCAGGACCTTTTTTCCCGCCGCACCATAACACCGCGCACGGGTCGCGGGAAAGCCTGAGCGGGAAAGCCCGGTCGGACTCCGCCTCCCTCGTGAAAGACCCTGCTCAGGACAGCAACAACCCCAAGGGCACCACGAACAAGCCCTTTTCCGGGACAAAGGCCTCGGAGCCGTTGTAGGCGAGAATGCCGACCGAAGCGCCAGGCGTCTTCTGCCGAAAGGCCCGCAGGCCGGCCAGGTCCCTTTCTCCAAACCGCCCGGCGGCCTTGACCTCGACGGCGACGCGACGGCGTTTGTGGGAAATGACGAAATCGACCTCGTGGCGTCCCTGTATGCTCCAGAAGCCCAACTCCGCGTCCGGAAGGTGAGCGCCGAGTATGCCCGCAAGGTTCTGGTACACGAGAGTCTCGTACAAGGCTCCGCGCAAGGGTTCGTCAGCGGCGACACTGACGTCCGAAGTTGCCGTCAAGTGACAGGCCAAGGCCGAATCCGTGAGAAAGATCTTCGGCGATCTCAACAGACGAGTCGTGCGACTGCGCATGTACGGCGGCAGACGGTTGAGAATGAAGGACGTTTCCAACAGACCCAGATACCGCACCGCGGTACTGACCGGGAGCTTGGCGTCACGCGCAATCTCGCTCTGATTCAGAAGCTGGCCGGTCCGGGCCGCGGCCAGGCGCAACAGAGTCCGAAAGGTGACCAGGTCCGCAACCTGAGCCAGGTCACGCACGTCGCGCTCGAGGTAGGTCTGCTCGTAGCCCAGGAGCCACAGATCCCGGTCCACCTCTCCGGGGACGACAATGGACGGCATGCCACCGTACAGAACCTCCGTGTCCGTCAAGGCCGGCGCGGACGCGGTCGGAGGAAGTTGCGCCTCTTTCAGGAAACGGACCAGGAACGGTTCCTCGGTTGCGCCAAGCCGTTCGCGCCGGGTGAAGGGCCCCAAGGTCAGCCACATCGCCCGACCCGCGAGGGATTCGGTCACGCCGTGGCGCAGGGAGAGATTGGCGGAGCCGCTCAACACGAACCTGCCCGGTGTCCGCTGCTCATCAACCGCGCGCTTGATGGCCACCAGCAGCTCCGGACAGCGTTGCACCTCATCGATGGTGACGAGCTCTTGCCCACGGAGAAGACTCTCCGGATCCAGCCGCGCCGCCTCTAGCGCCGCGAAATCATCCAGGGTCACATACCGCCGTCCCGCGAATGCGCCGTCATGTCGAAGGAAGGTCGTCTTCCCTGCCTGTCGCAGCCCCGTGATCACGACCACGGGGAACGTCTTGAGTGCGCGCCGGGCGAGAGTGCACAAGTCCCGTTGATAGTATGTAACCTCTGCCTCGGTTGCGTTCACGCCGTTTTCCCCATGTATCCGAAGTGGATGGCCAGAGAGCAACTTGTCATAATTAACCAGCATATAGCGCGTATATGACAAGAGTCAAATTGACACATCCCCACCATGGCCGTTCCGCGCAAGATCCGGCGGGCTGTCCCGTTCACTCGCCGCCGCGCGCCGGCGCCGACCCGCACAACCAAGCGTACCCCCCGCGTCTTGCCTTGTGCGCCGTGACTGGGCTAAGAGAACCCAAAGACACACGGGCGCAAGGCATTGGAAGACCACAAGCCGGGAGCAGGAATCCATGGACTACTTCGAACCCAAGACCGTGAGCGAGGCGCTTTCGCTGCTGGACCAGCACGGCGACCAGGCGGAGGTCATCGCCGGCGGCACGGACGTGATGGTGGACATCAAGTACAAGGACGAGCCGGGATGCCTGGTGAACATCAAGCGCATCCCGGACCTCAACGCCATCCGCGAGAGCAACGGCGGCGTGCACATCGGCCCGCTGGCCACCATTCACGACCTCGAGGAGAGCGACCTCGTGCGCGAGCGGCTGCCGCTCCTGTGGCAGTCGGCGCACCAGTTCGCCTCGCTGCAGATCCGCAACACCGCCACCATCGGCGGCAACATCTGCCGGGCCTCTCCTTCGGGCGAGACCCTGGCGCCGCTGCTGGTGCTGGAGGCGCAGGCCGAGGTGACCTTCTCCGACGGCGCCCGTACCGAGGCCTTCAGCGCGTTCTTCAAGGGACCGGGCCAGACGAGCCTCGGCGCCAAGGGGTTGCTCACGGGCATCACGGTGCCCTTCCCCGCCGCCGGAAGCCACGCCGTCTATCTCAAGCACGCGGTGCGCGGCCCCATGGACATCGCCATGGTGGGGGTGGCGGTCATGGCCACGGCCAACGCGGACAAGTCGGCGCTGGACGACGTGCGCGTGGGGCTGGGAGCGGTGGCGCCGACGCCCGTCCGCGCGCCCAAGACCGAGGCGATGGTTTCGGGCAAGGCGCTCGACGCGGCGCTCTTGAAGGAAGCGGGGGCGTGCTCGGCGTCGGAGTCGAGCCCCATTACCGACCAGCGCAGCAGCGGCGAGTACCGCGGCTGGATCGTGGACGCCCTGACACGGCGCGGGCTGGCCCAGTGCTGGCAAGCGCTCACCGGGAAGGAGGTGGCGTGATGAGCCTTGAAATCACACTGACGGTCAACGGCAAGACCCACACGGCGGCACTGGAGCCGTCCACCGCGCTGGTGGACTTCCTGCGCGACACCCTGGGCTACAAGGGCGTCAAGCTCTGCTGCAACACGGGGGAGTGCGGCGCCTGCACCATCATCATGGACGGCAAGCCGGTGAACTCCTGCGTGGTGCTGGGATTGGACGCGGCGGGAGCGGACCTGGTCACGGTGGAAGGCATCGCCGACGGCGACGAGCTGCACCCGGTGCAGCAGGCCTTCATCGATACCGGCGCGGTGCAGTGCGGCTACTGCACGCCGGGCTTCATCGTCTCCCTCAAGGCCCTGCTGGACCGCACCACGAGTCCCACGGCCGAGGATGTCGAGGAAGCCATCTCGGGCAACATCTGCCGCTGTACCGGCTACACGAAGATTTTCGACGCTGTGGAGCTGGCCGCCAAACGAATGGCGTAAGCAACCGATCGTGGCAAGGGTAGGGGCGACCCGCGGTCGCCCTGGGCGAATATCCTGAACGAACCGGAAGGAGTTAGGACCCATGGCAAAGGCTGAATACACGGTCCTGGGAACCGACATGCCCCGCAAGGGCGGGGTCGAGCGGGTGGTCGGAAAGGGCGTTTACGGCATCGACCTGAACCTGCCCGACGCGCTGGCCGGCGGTGTGCTCCGGAGCGAGCATGCCCACGCGAAGATCGTCAGCATCGACACCAGCGCGGCCAAGGCCATCCCCGGCGTGCGCGCCGTGGTGACGGCGGCGGATGCGCCGGACGTGCGCTACGGCCGGTCCTACATCGACCGCTACATCCTCGCCAAGGACAAGGTCCGCTACACTGGCGACCCGGTGGCGGCGGTGGCGGCGGACAGCCAGGCGCTGGTCAAGGAAGCTCTCAAGCGGATCAAGGTCACTTACGAGCCGCTGCCGGCGGTGGTGGATCCGGAAGAGACCATGAAGGAGTCGGCGCCGACGATCCACGAGGACATGCCGCTGCCCAAGAACCTTCCGGAAGGCATGCAGGTCAAGAACGTCTGCGGCTACGCGGCGGTGAACATCGGCGACGCCGAAGCCGCCATGGCGGAAGCCGACGTGGTGGTGGACGAGGTCTACGAGACCAAGATGATCCATCCCCAGTACCTGGAGCCGCGCATCGCCGCGGCCCGTCCCGAGGAGGACGGCCGCATCACCGTGTGGGCCAACGCCCAGGCGCCGTTCCCGGTGCGCACGGAGGTCGCCAGCCTGACCGGGCTGCCGCTCAACAGCGTGCGGGTCATCTCCACCGGCATCGGCGGCGGCTTCGGCGGCAAGGGCAGCGGGGTCACCTCCAGCGCCGGGCTGGAGCCCATCTGCGCGTTGCTGGCGCTGACCGCCAGGCAGCCGGTGATGATCGTCATGGATAAGGCGGAAGAAACCATCTCCACCACCATTCGCTCCGGCTGCAAGATCTGGATCAAGACCGGCGTCAAGAAGGACGGCACCTTGGTGGCGCGCCAGGGCAAGGTGGTGTACGACGCCGGCGGCTACTCCGGCTTCGGGAACCAGGCCGGCGGCCGCTGTACCCAGATGGTGGGCGGCTGGTACCGCCTGCCCAACATCCACATGGACGGCTTCACGGTCTATACCAACAAGCAGGTATGCGGTCCGGTGCGCGGTCCCGGCGGCCCCCAGGCCACCTTCGCCATGGAATCCCACATGGACTCCCTCGCCGCCGAGCTCGGCATGGACCCCATCGAGTTCCGCCTGAAGAACGTGCCCGAGAAGGGCGACGGCATCGTCGGCGTCCCCAAGCTGCGGGACAGCTCGCTGGCGGAGACCTTGAACACCGCCAAGGAGAAAATCGGCTGGGGCAAGGTCCAGCTCGAGAAGAACCAGGGCATCGGCTTCGCCACCGGGGCGTGGATCGAGGGCGCGGGACCCGGCGGCGGCGCGGTGGTCAAGATGAACGAGGACGGCTCCGCCACCGTGCACATCGGCAAGGTGGACTACGGCACCGCCGCCCCGTTCGGCATCCCCATGATCGTGGCCGAGGTGCTGGGCATCCCCACCGACGACGTCACCGTGCTCAACGTGGACACGGACGCCAGCCCCTGGGACGCGGGCACGGTGGGCAGCCGCTCGATGCTGGTGTCCGGCAACGCCGTCAAGCTGGCGGCGGAGGACGCCCGCGCCCAGATCCTGCGCATGGCCGCGGGCCAGCTCGAGGCCAGCCCGGAGGATCTGGAGATCGTGGACAGGCAGATCCAGGTCAAGGGGGCGCCGTCCCGGTCGGTGTCGCTGGCGTCCGTCTGCAACGCGGGGCACAACGAGATCGGCGACGTCATCGGCCGCGGCTACTTCGACTCCAAGGCCTCCCAGGCCGACGAGCGCGAGCGCGGCAGCTCTCAGCCCTTCACGACCCACGCCGCCTTGGTGGAGGTGGATGCCGACACCGGCAACGTCAAGGTGCTGAAGTACGTGGCCGTGCACGACGTGGGTTTCGTGGTGCATCCCAAGGCGGTGGAAGGCCAGATCGAGGGCGCCGCGGCCATGAGCCTTGGCCAGGCGCTGTGCGAGCAGGTGGTGCACGACAGCGACGGGCGGACGCTGAACCCGACCTTCGTCGACTACCTGATGCCGACCATCAACATGCTGCCGCGGATCGAGGCCATCACCGTCCCGGGCTACCCCGGCGCCGGCCCCTACGGCACCAAGGGAGCGGGCGAGATCGGCTCCGTGCCGCCCATGGCCTGCATCGCCAACGCGATCTACAACGCCACCGGCGTGCGCGTCCGCAAGCTCCCGCTGAGCCCCGAGAACGTGCTGCGGGCGCTCCGGGAAGCCGGGAAATAACGCAACTCCGAACGGGCGGCCTGTCGTGCTTGACGATGAACCCAACGTCGAGCGACAGACCGCCCGGCGGGTGAATCCGCTTGCTCTCGATCAAGGGTCTCCGCCGCCGGCTGTCGGACCTCTACTACGGCTGGCGGATGATCGGTCTGACGGCCCTCGTCCGAACCATCGGCGGCGGACTCCACAGCTTCGGTTTCACGGTCTACTTCCTTCCCATCCAGAAAGAGCTTGGCATCAGCCACGCGGCCACTTCACTGGCCTTCTCCCTGGCCCGGGCCGAGGGCGCCATCGAGGGTCCGCTGGCGGGCTACCTCATCGACCGATTCGGCCCCAAGCCCGTGATACTGACCGCGGCGCTGATGTGCGGCGTCGGCTACATTCTCTTTTCCTTCGTTGACAGCTACGCCAGCTTCCTCATCATCTACGTCGGGGTCATCTCGATGACCTTCACGGCGGGTTTCGTGCACGCTCCCGCGGTGTTGGCCGTCAACTGGTTCCGGCGTTACCGGGCGCGGGCGCTGACCTGTCTGAGTGCCGCCATGCCCGTGGGCGGAACCGTCATCACGGTCCTGCTGGCGGTGGCCGTCCACTTCTGGGGCTGGCGAACGGCCGCGTTCACGGCCGGATG
Organism: Deltaproteobacteria bacterium; assembly: GCA_026712905.1. Classification (NCBI taxonomy): domain Bacteria; kingdom Pseudomonadati; phylum Myxococcota; class Myxococcia; species Deltaproteobacteria bacterium. Next base: position 3,384 of record JAPOPM010000196.1, on the reverse strand, counting down.
CGTGTTCCTGTTCGTGGCCGCGCCGCTGGCCCTGAGGATCCGCCGGTCGCCGGAGAGCATGGGCCTGCAGCTATCGTCGGAAACGGCGTCGTCTTCCGCCCCGCCGCCCGGGGAGCGAGAGGACGGGTCGGAGAATGACGGGGAAGAGACCCGCGGCGAGTCCGACTACGCAGCCGGTCGCGCCATGCGCACCCCGGTCTTCTGGCTCTTCGTCCTGTGGATGACCACCCGGACCGCCGCCTACACCACCGTCATCGTGCATTTCGTACCCCTGATGCAGTGGAAGGGCCTGACGCCGCTCGCCGCGGCGCTCCCTCTGTCGTGGTTCAACGGCATGAACATCGTGGCGCACTTCATCATGGGATGGATTGCCGATCAGACCAACAAGGTACGCCTGGTGGCCTGGTGCATGGTGCTTTCGTTCATCGCGGTCCTGGTCCTGATGTGGAGCACCACGCTCTCGGGGTTGCTGCTGTTCGCCACGCTGTTCAGCGTGCTGGACTCATCGATACCGGTCATATGGGCGGCGGTGGGAGACTATTTCGGGCGGCGCCGCTTCGGCACCATCCGCGGCAGCATGAGTTTCTTCTACATGTGGGGAGGCGTCGTCGGACCGTATGCGGCCGGCGCCCTCGTCGACCACTTCCACAGCCACGCCTATGTGCCGTGGCTGCTTCTCGTCCTGGTGGGGGCCGCCGGAATCACCACGGTTCTGCTGATCGGACCCTGGACCCGGGGGGTCGGCCGTAGCGACTGACGCCGGGGGCCACAACGTCTGGGAGGCGACATGACACTTATCATCGACAATCCGACCGTGGAGAAGGTACTCGACCCGTCGGAGGTGAACGACGCGTTGGAGCTCGCCGCGTTGGAACTGGCAACCGGCGGCGCCATCAATGCACCCCCCTACAGGGTGTTTACACCAAGGGACCCCGATGACTACCGTGATCACTCCCGGTTTCCGGAGGGCGGCGGGGATCCGACACACCACTCCTTCACCTCGCTGAGCGGCGCCATTGCCAAGCTGGATGCGACAACGGACCGCATCGACTCCGACATCATCACGTATTTCGAACAGGACGGCCGAACGCTCCAACGACGCGTGCCGGGCCGCAAGGACGGAAGGTTTTGCGGCCTCATCTACCTCTACAGTTCCCGCACCGGCGAACTCCTGGCCATCATTCACGACGGGTACCTCCAGAAGTTCCGGGTGGCGGGCACCGGCGCGGTGGGCGCAAAATACCTGGCGCGCAAGGATTCGCGCACGGTGGGCCTTGTCGGAACGGGCTGGCAGGCCCAGGGCGCGGTTCATTGTTTCGCCGCCCTCGGCAACCTGAAAACGATCAAGGTGTACAGCCCCACGCCCGGCAAGAAAGAAGCGTTCGCGGAGCAAATGTCCAAGGAAGCGGGAATAGAAATGATACCGGTTGCTTCAGCCCGCGGGGCGGTCCGAGACGCGGACATCGTCTACATGGCGACCAACTCCAAGGACCCGGTGGTGATGGGCGACTGGCTGGAGCCCGGTCAATTCGTCAGCAACGTCTCGGACGTCGAGCTGGAGATCGCCGGCTGGGAACGCTGCGAGGTGCTGACCATGAATCGCCATGGCAGGCGCTGGATGAGGTACGCCATCGGCGGCGCCGAAGCGATTCCCGAACACGGGAAGGATCAGTACACCCGGCCGACGTCCATCGAGTGGGACAAGCTGCCGCTGTTGGGCGACGTCATTGCGGGGAACCACCCCGGCCGCGCGACCGACAGCCAGATCACCGGGCTCGTCCTGCGCGGAGACGGCGTGCAGTTTACCGCGGTCAGCCACCTCATCTATACTCACTGCAAGGAGAAGGGACTGGGGACCGAGATTCCCAGCGAGCTCTTCCTGCAGGACGAGAAATACATACCCTGATCCGGCCGTGGCATGAACAAACAAAAGCGGACCGCCATCTACAGCCGTCTCCGGGCCAGCAACCCCAGCCCCTCCACCGAGCTGGACTGGGTCGACCCGTTCGAGCTGCTGGTCGCCGTGGTGCTGTCGGCCCAGGCCACCGACGTGAGCGTCAACAAGGCCACGGCCAAGTTGTACCCGGTGGCCAATACCCCCGAGAAGATCCTTCGCCTCGGCACCGCCCGGCTCAAGCGCTACATCCGCACCATCGGGCTGTTCAACAGCAAGGCCGAGAACATCATCAAGACCTGCAGGATCCTCATCGAGGAACACGGGAGCCAGGTGCCCACCACCCGGGAGGCCCTGGAGAAGCTACCCGGCGTGGGCCGAAAAACCGCCAACGTCATCCTGAACACTGCCTTCGGCGAGCCCACCATCGCCGTCGACACGCACATCTTCCGCGTGGCCAACCGCACGCGCATGGCAAATGGAAAGAACCCATTGGAGGTGGAGACCCGCCTCACCCGGCTCACGCCCCCGGAGTTCCGCAAGGACGCCCACCACTGGCTCATCCTCCACGGCCGCTACGTCTGCAAGGCGCGCAAGCCCGAGTGCCCGCGCTGCGTCATCGTCGACCTGTGCGAGTTCCCGGACAAGACGCCCGAAGACTGATCCCGAGACCGTGCCGTTGGTGGCGGCTGCGGTGGATGCCCAACAAGGGCGACCGCCGGTCGCCCCTACCTGTGCCTTAACGGATGACGGCGGTGTTGCGCAGATCCGCCAGTTCCGCCTCCGTGAGCCCCAGCAGCCCTCCCAGCACCTCTTCCGTATGCTGCCCGATGGCCGGGGCGTCGTCGCGGATGGACGCGGGCGTTTGGGACATGTGGATCCACGGCGCCAGCAACGTGGTGGGGCCGGCGGTGGGATGGTCGCGCTCGATGAAGGCGTTCCGCTCCTTGATGTGGGGGTCGTCCAGAACCTCGGCCTTGGTCAGCACGGGGGCGCCAAAGTAGCCGAGGTCGCGGACGGCGTCCCACAGCTCCTGCCGGGTGCGGGTTTTCGCCCAGTCCCGGACGAGCCGGTCCAACTCGTCCTTGTGCTCGCGCCGGGCGGCGGCAATCGCGAAGCGCGGGTCCTTGGCCAGCTCGGGCCGCCCCATCCTCTCCGCCAGCCGGCTCCAGCCGCCGTCGTCCATGTGCGGTATCCGCAGCGTGAAGTAGCCGTCGGCCACCTCCATGGGCGTGTTGCCGACCATGTGGCCGGTGAAGTGCTCGTGCATGGAGCTGACCATGAAGCCCAGCACCGCCTCCTGCATGGACACCACGATGCGTTGGCCCACGCCCGTGCGCTCACGGGCGTGGAGCGCCGCCAGGATGCCCACGGTCATGCTGACGCCGGCGGCCTCGTCGCCGATGCCCAGGGACTTGGTGCCTTTCGCGCCGGCGTACTCCCAGGCTGTGTGGCTCCAGCCGGTCATGCTGTTGTTGGTGGCGGCGGGG
>JAPOPM010000195.1 GCA_026712905.1 Deltaproteobacteria bacterium | reverse complement strand
GGCGGCCGAGGACATCCTGCACGACCTGGGCGCGTTCAGCATGATGGCGTCCGACAGCCAGGCCATGGGCCGCGTGGGCGAGGTCATCATCCGCACGTGGCAGACCGCGGACAAGATGAAGCGCCAGCGCGGCCGGCTCCCGGCGGAAACGGCGGACAACGACAATGTCCGGGTGAAGCGTTACCTGGCCAAGTACACCATCAACCCGGCCATCACCCACGGCATATCGGAATACGTCGGATCAGTGGAACCGGGAAAGCTCGCCGACCTGGTGCTGTGGTCGCCGGCCTTCTTCGGCGTCAAGCCGGACGTCATCCTCAAGGGCGGCGCCATCGTCGCCGCGCCCATGGGCGACCCCAACGCCTCCATCCCGACCCCGCAGCCGGTGCACTACCGGCCGATGTTCGGCGCCTTCGGCGGCTCGCGGCGCGAGAACACCGTCACCTTCGTGAGCGCCGCGGCGCTCGACGCCGATCTCGCCGGCGCGCTGCAACTCCGGAGGCCGCTCCTTCCGGTGAAGCGGACACGAGACCTCGGCAAGGAGAACCTGATCCACAACGGCGCCACCCCACGCATGGAGGTGGACCCCGAAACCTACGAGGTGCGCGCCGACGGCGAGCTGCTGACGTGCGAACCGGCGCGGACCGTGCCCATGGCGCAGCGGTATTTTCTCTTCTGACGCGCCGGCGGACACCCGTGATCATGGAACGAGCCATCATAACGCGCCCGGCGGGACAGTGGCCGAGACACTCGGCACGCGCCACGGTGACCCTTCCGTACGACGGGCGGCACCGGCGCCGGACACGGCTCAAGACCGACGGCGGCGGTTGGGTGATGCTGGACCTGCGAGAGGCGGCCGTGATGCACGACGGCGACGGCCTCCAGTTGGAGAGCGGCGGCTGGGTCCTGGTCCGCGCGGCCGACGAGGTCCTCGCCGAGATTACCTGCGATAGCCCGGGGAGACTTACGCGCATCGCCTGGCACCTGGGGAACCGGCACGTGCCCACGCAGATCGAGAACGGCCGGCTTTGCATCCGCAACGACCACGTAATCACCGAACTGGTCGTGGTCCTGGGCGGACAGGTGCGCATCATCGAGGCGCCCTTCGATCCGGAGGCCGGCGCATATGTTTCGCGGGAGCATACGAACCATGCGGGAATCCATCCGAAGTAGCGACCTGTACCGGCTCATGAGTTGGCTGTCACCGGCCTTCCCGGTGGGTTCCTTTGCCTACAGCCACGGCCTGGAGTACGCGGTGGAAGCGGAACGGGTCCTGGACGGGGCCGGGCTCAAGGAATGGATCCGCGGGATCCTGCTCCACGGCAGTTGCCAAGTGGACGCGGTGCTCTTCCGCAACGCCTGGCACGCCGCCCGCGACACGGACCGGGCGCGGCTGCGGGAAGTGGCGGAAATCGCCGCGGCGTCCCGCGGCACCCGTGAGCTGGCGCTGGAGAGCGGCGCCCAGGGGGAGGCTTTCGTGAGCGCCGTGGCGAAGGCCTGGGACGCGGCCGGCCTCGCTCCGCTCACCGAGCCGTCGTGTCCCGCATCCTATTGCGTCGCCGTGGGATGGGCCTGCGG
>JAPOPM010000194.1 GCA_026712905.1 Deltaproteobacteria bacterium | reverse complement strand
GTGGGCGAGTCCGGCGCGGTCATGGGTCCGCTGCTGGGCGGCTGGCTGGTTGACCTGGTCAGCGCCGGCCGGGCGTTCCTCTTCTATGCCCCCATCCTGCTGGCCGCCGCCGCCGGGTTGGCGTTCGTGGCGAAAGAAACCCTGGCGCGGAAGTGAAGGCGGCAGGCAACATGATCGGGTGCGGCCATCTGAAGCCGATTTCAGTTTGATCGATTGTTCTTTTATTGTTTGACAAGCACCCCGCACGAGCTTAGTGTCGTGTGGAAAAAAACTGCCAGATAGGAGGCCTAGATGCGCAAGGATGCAATCGATCCGAAGGTTTTCGATCTCTACGACGAGTATTGTCACAGCATGATGGACCGCCGTGAGTTTTTTCGCCGCGCCAGTGCCCTGGCCGTCGTCGGCGGGTCCGGGCTGCTGATGGCGCGGGCGCTGCTGCCGGACTACGCCGCGGCGCAGATGATTTCCTTTACCGACAAGCGCATCAAGGCGCGCTACGTCGAGTACGATTCGCCCGGCGGCAACTCCGGCAAGATGCGGGGTTACCTGGTGCAGCCGGCCGGTGCGGGGCCGTTTCCCGCGGTTCTGGTCATTCACGAGAACCGCGGCCTCAATCCCCATATCGAGGATGTCGCGCGGCGTGCCGCGGTCGCGGGGTTCCTCGCCCTGGCCCCCGACGGTCTCGCGCCCATCGGCGGCTATCCCGGCAATGACGACGACGGCAAGAAGATGCAGCGGAGCCTCGATCGGGGCAAGCTGCGCACGGATCTTCTCAACAGCGCCAGGTATGTCAAAGCCCACTCGCTATCGAACGGGAAACTGGGGGCGACCGGCTTCTGCTTTGGCGGCGGGGTGGTCAATTTCCTCGCGGTCCGGATGGGAAGCGATCTGAACGCCGGCGTGCCGTTCTACGGCTCCGCCCCGAAAGACGCGGCCGACGTCGCCAAGATCAAGACGCCGCTGCTGATCCACTACGCCGAGAACGACCCGCGCATCAACAAGCAGGCTGCCGGCTACGCCGCGGGTTTGAAGGCCAACGGCGTATCCTACGAGGCGCATACGTATCCCGGAACGCGCCACGGCTTTCACAACAATTCGACGCCGCGCTACGACGAAGCCGCCGCGAAGCTTGCGTGGGAGCGGACGCTGGCCTTCTTCAGGAAGCATCTGTCGTAGTCGATCAGCCACCATTTCAACGGGTGTAAGACCGGCGGCCTTGCGGCCGCCGGTTCGGCCTTGACAACGACTCCCGAGGTGAGATGACCGAGGCATGGCAGTACCAGTTGCGCCTCAATCTGGCGGATGAATTCGCCGAGGCCGCGCGACGCGGTGGCGGTGATCCAGGCATCAACCCGCTCGGCGATATACTGGACCGGCATAACGCTACGCTGAAATGCCAATACGATGCTTTCGCCGGCTATTGTGCCGAGGCTGAGCGACAGGGCGTCGACAAATACCCGCTCTACGCATGGACCAGGGCCACCATCGAAGATCCCGCCAAGAAGGCCAGGTACATCAAGTCCTTCACCATCTACGTGGACGGAGACGAGGTCTACTCCAAGGCCAAGGCCGACGCACTGGAGGCGGATCTGCAAGCTCTGGTGGGCGGCGCCGTGGTGACCGCCATGGCTAGGCACGACACCAATCCCGCCAACAACCCCCAGCCGCCGAAGCGCTACCGGTCGTGAACGCTGTAATCGATTCTGTACGAGAACAGTGGATTCTAATCGTTTTCGTGGATGGGTAATCGATTCTGTGCGGACAGTCCCGATGATAGTGACCCTTCCGAGCGCTCCTGCAGTGTTGACAACCTGCCCCCGCTCAAAATATGGATAGCGCAGTTCTTCGCAGCGACAGAGGGCCGTAGCGACTCTGGGGGGTAACGATGATGAGAGTTCTTTCCGGGCGATTCGACAGGGGTCTTCTTGGGCGGCGCGCCGCCGTCGTGGCATTGGCGGCCGGTGTGGTGCTGGCCTCAATCGGCGGGATGGCGGGATTGGCGGCCGCTCAGACGGGCGGCGACGCGCTCAAGCAACTGGTCGCCGCCGCCCAGGGCGAGGGGGAGCTCAACGTCTTCGGCTCGGGGGACTGGAACTCGCCGAAGCTCATGGCGGCTCTCGAGAAGGGGCTCAACAAGACTTACGGCGTCAACGTCCGGCTCAAGACGACCCCCGGCCCCAGCGCGTCGAAGCTGATGCCGCGGATCATCGACGAGGCCAAGACCGGCCGCCCCGCCAGTAGCGACATCTTCTTCGCTCCCTCGCGCCAGCAGATCCCGTCGGATCAGGCCGGCGCCCTCTTGCGGGTGGACTGGAAGAAGCTGATGCCCGGGCTCAAGGACGAGGAGGTCGGCATCAACGGAGCCGCCGTCGTCATCGGCGCCTCCATCCACATCATCGGCTACAATACCAACCTGGTGAAGGCCAAGGACCTGCCGAAATCCTACAAGGACTTCACCGACCCCAAGTACAAGGGCAAGATCGGCACCACCGTCTTTGCCGTCGGGTGGGTCGAGGCGGCGATCCATTTGGGTGAGGAAGAGGCCACCCGCATCGTCGATGCCATGGTCGCCAACGGCACCATCATCGGCACCACCCGCACGGGGGTCCAGAACCGCGTGGCCACGGGCGAGTTCCCGATATTCGCCTTCGACACCAAGCCGGTGGCCTACTCGCGGCTCAAGGCCAAGGGGGCGCCGGTGGACTTCACCACCATGGACGATTTCATGTCGGGCACCGCCAGCGAGGTCAGCGTGCCCAAGACCAGCGCGCATCCGAATCTGGCCAAGCTCCTGTCCGTCTACATGCTGACGAAACAGGGCCAGGACACCATCTGGAAGGTCATCGGACGCGATTCGCCGTTTCGCGAGGGCTCCCAGCTCAACAAGCTGGTGGAGAGCAAGCGCGCCGCCGGCGCCAAGATCTACTTCGGCACCGATCAGAACGTGGTGAAGAACGCGTACTTCTACCAGAAGGTCTCCCGCAAGCTCGCCAAGAAACTGCGCGGGAACTAGCGGGCGCGGGTCCGCCTTCTACGAGCGTGAGCGACAACTACATCGTCGGCGTCGACATCGGCGGCACGTTCACCGATTGTGTCGCGGTGAGCGGCGAGGGGAGCATGACCCTGGGCAAGGCTTCCTCGACGCCGCGGAACTTTGCCCTGGGCGTGATCGACGCGGTGCGCGACGCGGCGCGCAACCTCGGCATGGAGGACGAGCGCGGGTTGTTGAGCGCCACGCGCCTCTTCTACCACGCGTCCACCATCGGCGATAACACGCTGATCACGCGCAGCGGCGCGCGCACCGGGCTCATCGCCACGGCCGGGTTCGGCGACACCATCCTGATGATGCGCGGCGGCGTGGTGGCCGGACTCCCCGAGTCCGAGGCGCACCACATGGCCGCTCTCACCAAGCCGGAGCCCCTCGTCCCCAGGCGGCGCATCGCCGAGGTCAACGAGCGCGTGGACTTCGAGGGCGACGTGCTCGTGGGCCTGGACGAAGCCGAGTCCGAGGGCGCCATCCGCAAGCTCGTGGACAACGGCGTCGAGTCCGTCGCGGTGTCGCTGATCTGGTCCATCGCCAACGACCGCCACGAGCGCATGCTCGGGGAACTGCTGCGGCAGCGCTACCCGGACCTGTTCGTGACTCTCTCCAGCGAGGCGGCCTCCTTCCAGGGGGAGTACGAACGCACGGCCACGACGGTCTTCAACGCCTACATCGGCCCGAAGATCGGCGCGTACCTGAACGACCTGCGCGCGCTGCTGCGCGACCGTGGGCTTCGGCGCGAGCCATTGATCATGCAGGCGTACGGCGGTGTTTTGGGGGTGGACGATTCGGTGCGCAAGGCGGTGGGTACCATCGAGTCGGGTCCGGCGGCCGGGGTCGCGGCGTGCCGCTACATGGGCGGGTTGACCGGCATCGACAACATCGTGGCCGCGGACATGGGTGGCACCACGTTCAAGGTCGGGATCATCCGCGACGCGGTCATCGAACGGGACTACCAGCCCATCTTCCTGCGCTACCGGCTCTTGTCCCCCAAGATCTGGGTGGAGTCCATCGGCGCCGGAGGCGGCAGCATTGCCTGGATCGAGGAGGAGACGGGTCTTCTCAAGGTCGGTCCGCGCGGCGCCGGAGCCAGCCCCGGACCGGTGTGCTACAACCGCGGCGGCAACGAGCCCACGGTCACCGACGCGAGCCTGATCCTCGGGTACCTGAATCCCGAGTATTTCCTCGGCGGACAGATCGCTCTCGACGCGGACGCGGCGCGCCGGGCGGTGACGGAGAGGGTGGCCGCGCCCCTGGGCATGAGCGTCACCGAGGCCGCCGGCGCCATCCACCGCATCGTCAACGCCCAGATGAGCGACCTGATCCGCAACGCCACCATCCAGCGGGGGCACGATCCACGGGGTGACACGATGTTCGCCTTCGGCGGCGCCTGCCCGGTACACGCGGGACGGTTCGCGGCCGAGCTGGGCATCGAGCAGGTGGTGGTCCCGGTGACCGCCTCGGTGCACGGCGCCGTGGGCCTGGTGGCGTCGGACGTGGTGTACGAGGAGGGGGTCTCCGACCGTTCCCTGGTGCCGGTGCCCGCCGACCACTTGAACGGCTCCTTCTCCCCGGTCCTGGCCAAGGTGCGCCGCAGCCTGGAGGAGGCGGGTTTCGGCGACGGCGACATCACCCTGGCCCGGAGCGTGGACATGCGCTACCGCTACCAGGTCCACGAGATCAACGTTCCGATCCCGCCGGGCGAGGCGCCTCTGACCGAAGAGGATCTCGAAGCCGTGTACGCGCGTTTCGACGAGCTCTACGAGAACGCCTACGGCAAGGGTTCCGCCTACCGCGCCGCCGGACGGGAGATCGTCACCCTGCGCGTCACGGGCTCGGGGGCGCTGCCCAAGCCCGCCCTGCGGCCGCGGGAGGGCGGCGGCGAGGCGTCGGCGGCCCGCAAGGGCACCCGGCCGATTTATTTCGAGGAGTTCGGCGACTTCGTGCCCACGGCACTTTACGACGTCGCGCGGATGCGCCCGGGCATGGTCATCGCCGAGCCGGGCGTCATCGAGACGCCCATCACGACCATCCTGATCAACCCGGGCGACCGGGCGGTGATGGACAATCTGGGCAACATCCGTATCTCGGTGGGCTCGCGCGCGGCCCTTTCCAGGAGGGAAGACGATGGCTCGCAAGGATGACGGCCGCACCGTGGATCCGGTGACCTTCGAGATCCTCTCGCACCGGCTCCAGCGCATCGCCAAGGAGATGGGCACGACCATCGAGCGGGTAGGCGGCACGGTGAACACCACCCAGATGCACGACTACATGGCCTCGCTCTACCGCGCCGACGGCGAGATCCTGGCCACCGGCGAGTCCATGCCCTGGCACGTGGCCTGCGCCGGGTTCACGGTCAAGTGGATCATCGAACGCTTCGCCGAGTACGACGGGGTGAACGAGGACGACGTCTTTCTCCTGAACGACCCCTACGTTTCGGCGGTGCACCAGTCGGACGTCTACCTCATCTCTCCCATCCACGTGGAGGGGCGCCTGATCGCATGGAGCGCTTCGTTCGTGCACGTGATGGACATCGGCGCCATGTCGCCGGGCGGCGACTCCCCGGAGGCCAAGGAGATTTGCCACGAGGGCCTGCGCATCCCCGGCATCAAGCTGGTGGACCGGGGCAACCTGCGGAAGGACGTGTTCGACACTCTGATCAACATGACCCGGCGCCCCGACATGGTGGCCCTGGACATCAACTGTCAGCTCGCCGGCCACAGCGTGGCCAAGTCGCGCCTGCATCGGTTCTATACGCTCCACGGCGTCGATCTCATGGACGCCGTGGCCGCCCAGATGATCGATTACTCCGAGCGGGCGCTGCGCAAGCGCCTGGAGGCGATCCCGGACGGCGAGTGGAGCGACAGCGCGGCCATCGAGTCCAGGGAAGGCTCGTGGACCGTCCGTCTCACCCTGCGGAAGCAGGGGAGCCGCATGGTTTTCGACTTCACCGGCACCGACCCGCAGGCGAGCGTCGGCGTCAACCTGCCGTACCACGCCACCTTCGGCACCTGCTTCGAGGGCCTCGTGGAGACCGTGGCCTACGATTTTCCCCGGAACCACGGCTTGTTCCGCCCCATCGAAACCATCGCCCCGCCGGGGACCCTGGTGAATGTCACCCACCCGGCGCCGGTGTCCCTCAACACCACCTCGGGCGGCGCCACCGCCAAGTACGTGGTGGTGTCGGTGCTCAACGGCATGCTGGCGGGCAGCGAGGCGTGGCGCGACGAGATCATGGTGCGCATCTGGGGCGGACGGCGGGTGCGGACCTCCGGGGTCAACCAGCACGGCATGTTCTATTCGACGAGCCTGGCCATGTCGCCCCTCAGCGGCAGCGGCGCCCGCGCCACCATGGACGGGGTCGACACCACCAAGCTCGACTTCATGACCTGTCCCAACGTGGAGTGGCTCGAGATGAACTGTCCGATGCTGTTCCTGTACCGGCGCCAGGCCAAGGACCAGCAGGGGGCGGGCCGGTTTCGCGGCGGCACGGGAGCGGAAATGGCGTTCTCGGTGCACAAGGCCCCCGAGGGCAAGATAGAGGGCGTCGCCTTCGGCGTGGCCGGCCTCGTCAACGGCGGGCGCGGCATCTTCGGGGGCTACCCCGGAGCGCCGAGCATCCTGGTGCACCTGGAGGGGACCGCGCTCGGGGAGAAGCTTCGCGCCAACCGGGTGCCGCAGGCCCTCGACGAACTCGGCGGCACGCCGCGGGTGCTGCCCTACGCGAGCTTCGAGCTCGGGCCGGACGACGTCCTCTACTACACGCTGGGCATGGGCGGCGGCTACGGCAGCCCGTTGGACCGTGACCCGCTGGCGGTGCTCAAGGACGTGGAGGACGAGTTGGTGTCGGTGGAGACCGCGCGCGACGTGTACGGGGTGGTCATCGATCCGGATTCCCTCACCGTGGACATCCCGGCGACCGAGGAGGTCCGGCGGCAGCGTCTGCTGGAGAATCGGGGAGCCGGGTCGTGAACCGGCCGCTACGGGAAAACCTCGAACTGGTGGAGGAGCAGGGCGCGGAGTGGGTGCAATGCGCCGCTTGCGGCCACCGGCTGTGCGCCGTCGGCCAAGACTGGCGGATGGCCTGCGTGACCCGCCTGCTGCCGCCCGTGCGCATGGGACCGTTCCACAAGATCATGGAGGGGCGCGCGCTCCTCGAGGAGCGCTATTGTCCCGGCTGCGGGGTGTCGCTGGACGCCACGGTGATCATCAACGAGGAGCGTCCGGCGCAACGGGCCGCGCCCAACCGGGTCAAGCCGGAGCCCGTGGCGCTTGAGGCGCGCGGCACGGCGGTGGTGGTGCTCGACCTCAACACCAAGGCGGATACCGCGTCCCAGCCGGCGCAGCCGCTGATCCGTCCGGCCCGCGCCTTTCTCGACAGGGCTCGGGCGGCGTCCGTGCCGGTGGTGTTCACGGTGGTGGTGTGGGAGAAGGGCACGCCGGACGGCGCGGTGGCCGCCGCCCTGGCCCGGCAAGACGAGGAACCGGTGCTCTATCCCAACGGCTACGACAAGTTTCTCGGCGGCGAGTTGCGGGGGCTGTTGGAGGCATGGGGAACGGACACGCTGGTGTTCCTGGGCGGTGCGGCCAACTTCGCGCTGCTCTACACCGCCACGACCGCCGCGCGCGCCCACGGCTACTCGGTGGTAGTGCCCATGGACGGGATCTACGCCCATTCCGACTACGAGATGGAGTACACGCTGCACCAGTTCACGGTCCTGCCGCGGGTCGCCGGCCGGTTCCGGTTCTCGAGGCTCGCCGCCATCGAGTTCCGGTAGTGGCATGCAACGTCCGACGCCAGACCAGGATGCGCAGGATTCTTCGTCGCCGGCAAGGCGCCATGACGGGTAGGGGCGACCTGCGGTCGCCCCCTGGCGGCGCGTACCACTCGAGGAAGACCCCGGGTCAAAGCCCGGGGTGACGTAACGCAGCCGGCAGCGAAAAGACCAACAGATGGGCCTGGAGTTGGACGTTACATGCCACTAGTGTCCCGGGGCCGGCCGCCATGGCGTCGGCCGTGGATGGGCGCGCCGCCGTTCATGGCCCTGAGCCTGGCGGCGTTCGCGGTCATCGCCCTGCTGCTGCTGGTGGTGGTTCAGGTAGCGTTCCTGGAAGACGGACGGATCGCCGGCGGCGCCTGGACCCTTTCCAACTTCCACGAGTTCTTCCGCGACGACTCGGCCTTCCGCGCCGCCGTCAACACGTTCTGGTTCACTCTCGTCGTGGTGGTGACGTCGCTCACGTTGGCGCTGCCCATCGCGTTCCTGGCGGAGCGCACCGACCTGCCGGGACGCGGCTGGGTGGTGTCCCTGCTCACCATGACCCTGGCGGTGCCGGCCTTCTTCCCGGCCATGGGCTGGCAGTTCCTCCTCCATCCGCGCATCGGCGTGGTGAACCGCTGGCTGATGGACCTGTTCTCCCTCGACGCCGCGCCGTTCAACATCGGCGCGGTTCCGGGGATGGGTTTCGTGCAGGGCCTCAACTTCGTGGCGTTGGCCTTCATCATGGTCGCGCCCGCCTTCCGCAACATGGACCCGGCCCTCGAGGAGAGTGCCCAGGTCCACGGCGCTCGCTTCCGGGACCGGCTCTGGTGCGTGACGCTGCCGCTCATGTGGCCCAGCATCCTGGCGGCGGGCCTGTACGTCATGGCGTTGGGGATCACGACCTTCGACGTCCCGGCGTTCCTGGGCATGAGCAACCGCACCTACACGCTGAGCACATTTCTCTACGTGCGCGCCCAGCCCCTCGACGCCCCGCCCGACTACGGCATCGTCGGCGCCACCAGCGTCTTCATGATGGCCCTGGCGCTGCTCATAAGCTGGTGGTACCTGCGCACCATCCGGCGCGGTGAGCGCTACCAAGTGATATCCGGCAAGGCCTACCGCCCGCGGCTCATCGCGCTGGGGCGATGGCGCGTCGCGGGCTGGCTCTTCATCGGGTCCGTGATCACGCTCAACCTGCTGTTGCCGCTCCTGATGCTCGTGTGGGCCTCCCTGATCCCGTTTCTCATGGCGCCGTCGTGGTCGGCTTTGAGTATGGTGACTCTGTCCAACTTCGAGAACATACCGTGGGCCACGTTCTGGTCCGCGCTGCGAAACTCCGCGGTGCTGACGCTGGCGGTGCCGACGCTGGCGACCCTGGTGGGGGTGGCGCTTTCCTGGAACATCGTCAGGCGCAGGAGCCGGGTTTCCGGGCTGTTCGACGTCGTGTCCTTCCTGCCCCACGTCATACCGAACATGATCTTCGCGGTGGGCGCGCTCTTCATCGCGCTGTTCTGGTTGCCGCCCTACGTCCCCTTCTACGGCACCATCTCCATCATCGTCCTGGTGAACGTCGTCGCCCGGATACCCTTCGCCACGAGGATGTACAACTCCTCGCTGTTGCAGATCCACAAGGAGCTCGACGAGGCAGGCGCCGTCTCCGGACTCGAGCCCATGACCGTCTTTTGGCGCATTCTGCGGCCGCTGCTCGCTCCGACCCTGCTCTACGCCTGGCTCTGGATGGCGCTTCTCGCCTACAGCGAGTTGACCATGGCCGCCTTGCTGGTGACCCGTGACAACACCACGCTGCCGGTCTACATCTGGGCCATCTGGGGAGACGGTGAACTGAACCAAGCGGCCGCCGTCTCGCTCGTGGCGCTGCTCCTGGTGGTGCCGCTGATTATCCTCTATTTCGCCCTCGGACGGCGTGTCGTCATGTGGCAGGGATAGTGCAAACAAATCCGACACGGATCCCGGCTCCGGGGGAGGGCGACGCAGAACACTGGAACGTGCGCAAGCAGGAGGCATAGGCATTGTCCAACATGGGAGTCGAACGTCGAAGACGTACGGAAGGGGTCCTTTTCCTCATCGGTTTCGGGTTGTGCATCCCGGCGGCCAACTGGCTCATCGGCAACGTGGGGACGGTGTGCCCGCCGGACGCTCCCTGCCTGATCCCGGTGGCGCCGGGGATCATGGCACCCAGCGGGGTGGTGACCATCGGGTTGGCGTTCGTCCTGCGCGACCTGGTGCAGCGGCGCATCGGGGTGAGATGGGCGGTCGTGGCGGTGGTGGTGGGGGCGGGTCTTTCCGCGCTGGTCGCGCCCCCGGCCCTGGTGATGGCCTCCGGCACGGCCTTCCTGTTTTCGGAGGGCGCGGACCTCGCGGTTTACACGCCGTTGCAGAGACGCCGGCTGCTGCTCGCGGTTGTCGCCAGCAGCGTCGTGGGTCTCATCGTCGATAGCATTCTGTTCCTCTACCTGGCGTTCGGCAGCCTCGATTTCCTCGTGGGGCAGGTCGTCGGCAAGTCCTGGATGGTGCTGCTCGCCTTGCCCTTCATCGTCCTGTTGCGCCGGCGCGATGAGCGCTTGGGGCTGGCGCCGGCCTGACTGCCCTGGAGGGGTTGCGCGGCTCGACGAAATCGTCATAGATTTGCGTCGGGGTCGGCCGCGGGGTGCGGCGCATCGTTGATTTCTTCAGGAACCGCACCCGTACTCCCGCCGACCGCGGAGCGGATATGCTGCAGGACGCGCTGCTTTCCACCGGGTTGCTCATCGTCGTCGCCAAGCTCGCAGAAGGCCTTCTGCAGCGCTTCCGGTTGAACTCGATCGTCGCGTACACGGCCACGGGGATACTTCTCGGGCCAATCCTGGGCGTCGTCCATCTCAATGACTATCTGCACGTCCTGCTGAGCATCGGCATCTTTCTCTACTTCTTCCTTATCGGTTTGGAGGAGCTCGACGTCTCGGCGTTCATGGCGTCCATCCACCGTCGCTTCTTTGTGGCGGCGGTGATTTCCGTCATCATTCCGCTCGTCGTGTCCCTGTTGGTCACGTCTGACCTCCTCTTCGACTTCGGGCTGGGTCTCGACTTCAGCGGTGCCTTGGCTCTGGCGGGAGTTCTTTCCCTGACCAGCCTGGGCGTGGTTGCCAAGGTCCTGATCGACGCCGACCGCTTGCGCCAGCCGGTGGGTATCGAAATGTTCACCACCGCGCTCATCGCGGAGCTTCTGGTGTTGCTCCTGGTGGGGTTTACCATCGGCGAGCACGTGGAGCATGTAAGTTTGGCAGGGGTGCTCATCCTGCTGGGACAGATCGCCGCCTTCATCGTGGTGACCTGGGTCTTGGCCAGCCGGGTCATTCCGCCCGTGATCGAGTTCCTGGAACGGCTGTTGCGCGTTCCACAACTGTCGTTCGGGCTCATTCTTGGCCTCTTGTTCGTCGCGGTGGTGGGCGCCGAGGAGATAGGCCTGCACGGGTCCCTGGGCGCGCTGCTTCTGGGCGTCGCCCTGTCGCGCCTCCCGCACCAAGTGCATCGGGACATCATCCCCGGCCTCAAGAGCGTGGCGGACGGGTTCTTCGTGCCGCTCTTTTTCAGTTCCGCGGGCTTGCATCTGGGCCTGTCGTTCACCGAGTTGCCCATCTGGACCATCGCGGCGCTGGTGGTCGTGCCGTTCGCCGGAAAATTCGCGGGCGCGTGGCTCGGCGCGTCCATGGCGCGTTTCGATTCGCCCATCACCCTGGCCACGGGCCTGATGGCCAAGGGGGTCGCGGAAATCGCCGTCCTGCTCGTGCTGCTGGAACACGGCATCATCGGGAGCGATGTCTTTTCCCTCTTTGTCCTCATCATGCTCGCCTACATCCTGCTGTCGCCGCCGTTCATCGGAATCGCGGTGAGCCGAGTCGAGGCGGAGGACGAGGTGTCGCCAACGGAAGATCTGCCGCCTTCCATGATCCGCTTCGCTCTGGACAACATCAGGGTCGGCGACATCATCGACCGCAACCACACCCACCCGGGCCCCGGGCTGTCGGTGCGGGACTTCGCGGACCGATGGATCATGCCCGGCCAACAGGACTATGTCGTGGCCGACCGGGAGGGATTGGCCGGCATCGTTTCTCTCGCCATGTTGCGTTACTTGCCCAAGCACTCATGGTCGGACACCCCGCTGGCCAAGATCGTGCGCCAGAACACGCCCACCACATGGACCGATGAACTCGTGGAAGACGCGCTCCAGCGCATGTCCGAGAACTCCCTCACCGCCATGCCGGTGCTGGACCGGGAAACGCAGGCCTTTGTCGGCACCATCACGAGCCAGGAGATCCTGGAATTGATCACCACCGAAGTACGCGGCGAGGTATGAGGGTGTATTCGGGCGTGAATCCGGCTGGGTCTCATGGTAGATTCATTTGTAGGGTGTGCCGCCTAGTACCAAGGCACCTTGACACAGGTGCGCGCAGCACGAGGACAGAACCATGAAAGAGCCCTTCAAGACAGACCTCGAGGCGATCCAGAAACGGGCTCGCGAAAAGATGGAGCAGGGCGCCGTCACCGGCGCCTATCTGGCCGATCGGGAGCAGGTGCTCGCGGTGCTGAACGAAGTGTTGGCCACCGAGATCGTGTGCATCCTGCGCTACAAGAACCACTACTTCATGGCCAGCGGCATCAACGCCGGGCCGGTGGCGGCGGAGTTCCTGCAGCACGCCAACGAGGAGCAGATGCACGCCGATTGGGTGGCCCAACGCATCACACAACTTGGCGGCTCGCCCAACTTCAACCCCGATGGGCTGGCCACCCGATCCCACGCGGCGTACGAGGAAGGCGACACCCTGGAGGCGATGATCAAGGAGGACCTGGTGGCCGAACGCGTCGCCATCGAGACCTACTCCGAGATCATCCGCTGGCTCGCCAACGACGACCCCACCACCCGCCGCACCATCGAGGACATACTCAAGATGGAGGAAGAGCACGCCGACGACCTGGCGAGCCTCCTGGTGACGCTGGGGAAGAGTGGGTGAGGCTCGTCGTCGCCGGGGCGGTCGCGGCCGCGGTCGTCGCGGTGGCGGCATGGGCGCTGTGGCCGGACCATCAAGGTCAGCACCGGACGGTCGGTGGGACGACGGGGACGGCGTCCAAGACTTCGATGGCCTCCACGGTGGGAATGCCGGGCCAAGCGATCTTCAATCAGAAGTGCGCCGTGTGTCACGGTGCGCAGGCGACCGGCTCACCCCAGGGACCGCCGCTGATCCACCCGTACTATGAGCCGGGCCATCACTCCGACATGGCGTTCGTGCTGGCGGTGAGAAGGGGCGTGCGAGCGCATCACTGGCGGTACGGCAACATGCCGCCCGTCCCCGGCCTCTCGGACGCGGACGTGAGGGCGGTCATCGATTACGTGCGTGCGTTGCAGCGGGCCAAGGGGATCTTCTGAGCAACGTGGGAGGAACGGCTCATGTCCGGTAAATCACTGGTAGCGGTAAGCGCCCTGGCGCTGCTGCTGGCCTCCGCGGCGGTGGCGCACCGGGGCGCCACCGGTATCGTCAAGCAACGCATGGATGCCATGACGTCCCTCGGCAGCGCCATGAAGGGGTTGACGGCGATGATGCGCGGAAAGCAGGCCTACGACGCCGACCGCGTCAAGGCGTCCGCGAAGATCATCGCCGGGCACGGCGGCGAAAGCATGACAAGCCTGTTCCCGGAGGGAAGCCTGAAACATCCTTCGCGGGCGAAGGCTGCCATATGGGCCGATTGGGAACGCTTCTCGGCTTTGGCAAGGGAACTCGCCGTATACGCCGGCGCGCTGACCTCGGCGGCGGCCAACCCACGGCCGCCCGGGCGG
>JAPOPM010000193.1 GCA_026712905.1 Deltaproteobacteria bacterium | reverse complement strand
TCGATCCGGGCCTGCTCCACGTAGTCATCGAAGTCCTCGATGAAGCGGGCGCGCTGGCGCACCAGGCGCTCGCGGAGAGCGTCCATGATGCCGGTGTATTGCTCGTAGTTGGCGACCGTGAGAAGCCGCGAGCCCTTGTCGTCCCAGGGCAGCGACTGGGCGTCATGCTGAGTGCGCGCTTCGCTCATGGTGGCGTTGAGCGCGGCCAGAGCCGCCTTCGGCAAAAGTCGCTTGTGGTAGCGCCCGACGCTTGAACTCGCGTCGTGATGGGCGGCGACGTGGTCGCTGGCCTCACGGTCGTAGAGCCGGCCGGACCAAGCGCTGATGCGCAGGCCGACGAGCATGGCGTCACGAGTGAGGTTCATTGGGTTACTCCTTTCGGGGCTATCGAACGCTCCACAGGGGAACCTGGATTGCCGCGGCGAGATTCCGCCGTGCCGCCGCGCGGCTGCACCGTGTACTGGCGCGAGGCGGAATCGCCCGCCAGGTAATGGATGATCCTCCAGTGTATGGCCTTCTCCCTCACTGTGTCCTGGCGGCGGCCCAGCGGATGAAGGCGGGCGAGCGCTGGAGTGCCGGATCGCGGCGCACGCACGCGCCGACCAGAGACTCGCCTACCTCCCGCCTGAGCCGCTGGGCGAAAGTGACGATGGCGTCCATGGTGACATCGGTCGCAAGACGGTAGAGCGAGCCGCACAGCGCCATGAGTGCGCTCGCGTTCTCCGGGATGTCGGCGTTGCCGGGGTCGTTCAGGAGCGCCCTCGGGTGGGGAAGCTCGCGCCAGACGTTCAGGAACGCAGAGAACTCCACCGCCGCGGCCTCGCCCACGGCGCCCCGGAAGATGGCGCGCTCGGCCGCAGGATCGAGGCCGTTCCGGTGCTTGACGATGTTGCTCACGAACTCCCAGGTCCGCGGGCACGGGAAGGCCTTCTCCTTGGACTGCGGATCGAACCGGTGCAGGAGGTCCGGCTCGTAGGTGATGAAAAACAGTACCTCGGGGACGATGCCGTTGGCGGCGCCCCAGTCCAGCCAGTCCTCGGCGTCCACGCGGATCTCAAGGTGGACGAAGCGAGAGGCCAGGGGCGTGGGCATGCGGTGGATGACGCCGCGGTCCGTCTCACGGTTGCCGCAGGCAATGAGCGAGGCGCCCTCGGGCAACTGGTACTCGCCAACCTTGCGGTCCAACACCAACTGGTACAATGCCGTCTGGACGAGGGGCACGGCAGAGGGCAGCTCTTCAAGGTTAATGAGCCAGCGGCCGGGATCGTCGGACTGCGGCAGGAAGGCCGGAGGAGCCCAGCGCGTTCGGTCGGCGCTGTCGCGCCAGGGGATGCCGCGGAGGTCCACGGGGTCGAGAAGCAGCGCCCGGACGTCCACGTACCGGCGGTTGGACCATCGTGCGCCTGAGCAATGGCGCGCTTCGTGATCTCAACGGCGATGTTGCGAGTGAGGGACACGAGCATCCGACTCGCAGGCCTGGGAGAGCTGACTAAGGCAATCGGTTACAACTGGCTCGCAGGGGCGTACGGGGAAACCCTGGACGGGTTGTGAGCGCCAGAACTAGGTCAGATCATCCGCTGGTGGATGGCGGACGGGATCCATTCAACCGGTGGACAGG
>JAPOPM010000192.1 GCA_026712905.1 Deltaproteobacteria bacterium | reverse complement strand
GTGTCGCGCTCCACCGGGCAGGCCGCCATCCGCCGCATCCTCGTCAACGGCGAGCCGGTCCATCGGGATCCGGTGCTGTTCTGACCGGCCGCGGTTGGCGCAACGCGCAAGCATTCGTGTATCGTGGGACCCTGGCGGATCGTGGTCCAACTCATGCAGCATTTCATCAACCCGTGGCGGCATCAAGGCTTGTAACCGGCTACGATGAGTTCGATGATCCGGTTGTCGCTGCCTAACCCGTTATGTGCCTTCAACGGATCGGTGAGCAGGCCGACACCCGGGTTCCACAACGCCGCGCGCGACCCTGGTGACGACGTCGAGGACGATGTCCCAGTACTATGGGTAGGGATCTGGCAAAACCGGACGGCTCAACAGGTCGTTCGGATCATTGAACGCATAAGCCAGGGGTCACGGACGAAAGCGGCGGCATCAGGTCCGTTGCCACGACGCTTGATGTAACCATCGAGTGCGATGGCGCAGGGCAGGGCGGCATCGTCATCGCTGGTGGAACGGCCTCCTCTGCGGTCTGCATCGCGCCGCTTGGAAGCAACAGCATCATCTGGTTCGAGATCATGAAGAACCGGGGCGTGTTTGTAGGGAACTCCCCAGGCGAAATTTCTGAGGGTTCTTTTCTGATGCCGTCTCCATCTGCTCCAGCACGTGAACGTGATGCTGATGCCGAGGCTGAAGGGACGACAACGTTGCGGGCCTTGCTGTTGGAGTACTTCTTTGCGATGGTCCCGAACCCGTCGCGAACCGTGCCGAGAGTCGTGGGGAAGTATTCACCGGCGTAGAGCGCCACGTCGGCGAGGCTGTTGTTGAACAGCCAACGCTTGAGCTGGTTGTTCAGTATCAGCCGATGCTGAATGTAGATGGCTTCCGGTCGACCGTGTTGACCACTTTCTTTTTCGGCCAGGTGGAGTATGTTCAGTCAATCACGACCGTACGCAGTCCGAGCTTGCCGCCGCCAGAGCAATCCGCGGTGTGCCCGGTCATGCGTATCCTGCCGAGGGCATGCCGATGTCGAACGGTTTGGTAGATGTCAAACCCGAGCGCGAGTGCGTGGCCGCAATCCCGGCCTGAGAGGAACCGCCATAAAACGATCTGGTCCGGGGGAATTTCTTGACCCATGGCCTCGGGCCACTACATATTCTTCCAGCGCGCATTCCCCGTCGATGCGGCTGGGAAGCGGGTTTGTATTGGAGACCGGAGGAGACGGATGATTTCACGATTGATGACGGCACTTGTGCTGGCGTGTCTTTGGTCTTCAACGGCCGTGATGGCGGCTCCGATCCACGACGCAGTGCGGCAGGGCCATGAGCGTCGCGTCAGAAAGCTGCTGGCCGATGGCGTGGACGCGAACGCCAAAGACGAACACGGGCGGACTCCCCTTCACTGGGCGTTACGCTACGGCGAAGCGGGAACGGCGGAGGCCCTGCTCGCTGCCGGCGCGGACGCGAACGCCAAAGACGAACACGGGCGGACTCCCCTTTACTGGGCGTTACGCTACGGCGAAGCGGGAACGGCGGAGGCCCTGCTCGGTGCCGGCGCGGACGCGAACGCCAAAGACGAACACGGGCGGACTCCCCTTCACTGGGCGTTACGCTACGGCAAAGCGGGAACGGCGGAGGCCCTGCTCGCTGCCGGCGCGGACGTGAACGCCAAAACCAAAGATGAGGCGACTCCCCTGC
>JAPOPM010000191.1 GCA_026712905.1 Deltaproteobacteria bacterium | reverse complement strand
GCCTCACGCATCGACGAGCTCCTGCCCTGGGCCTTCACCCCCGCTTCCCGCTGATCCCAGGGCGCCGGCAACTGCCCCTCGCCCTCACCTCCTCATCGCCACCCCGTCTTCTTGTCAAGGTGGGGTCCCGCGACCGCTTACAGGCTCAAACAGCGGGAACGCTATAACAACACCAAATCAGCCCCAGAAAACACTGAAAACTCACTCTCGTGTAGTACGAAAAAATATTGTCGCAGGTGTTAACCCGGTATGTTGAAGGCGATCGCGGATAGCAGCGCGCCATAGCGGGGGTGTCGCCAACCTGTTCCTGGCGGGCGACTACATGCGGATGGCTTCCCTGAACGGCGCACTGGCCAGCGGGGTTGACGCAGCCAACCACGTCGCGGAGTCGCTGCGGTCCCTTGCCTCACAGATGCAAGAACGGTTCATGAGCCAGGGCATTGTCGGAACGACCGGTTAGATGAGTGGGGCATCATGCCGCACCGATCGCGATCCATCGCCAACGAGCTCAAACATTGAGAGAGATCGTAAGCAGGTCCTGTTGAAGACTCGCCCAACCCGTTTCTGTCGTGTGGGGGTAGCGACCCACGGCGCCTGCACCGGTATCGATAGTCCTTGGAAACCATGCAATGCGACCGTTCTGGAAAAGCCATGGAGTTTTTCGGTCATGTGGTGAAGCCAGTGCGTGCAAACCGGACCAAAGCACTCAATCGCCTGGGACTGGCGGGTGAATGCGGCCGATGCCGGCCCCCACGCGCCCGCCCCGCGCGTCGTCGCCAAGTTCGAGCGGGACCTGATCGAGCGTTCCGGCGCCCAGACGCTCCAGGAACTGCTGGACACCGGCATCGCCCGCTACTTCCTTGGTATAGCTGCCTCTGGGTGAGCTGCTCATCGTGGGGCCTTCCCACCGGGGGATGGATGCGCGAAGCGATCGCAAGTCCCTGCAACCCACGTCAGACGTTCCCGTTGCCGGCAATGGTCATCGAGATGGCGATGATGGGCTGAGGTGAAACTTCGCGGGCCCTCTTCACTATGGGCATCGGAGGTCTTGCACATGCGTATACAGCCGCTCGGAGTTGTTTCCTGCGCGGCGTTGGTTGCCTTAGTGCTAACCAGTTGTGGCGGCGGCGGCAAGATGACCACGCCCGGCGACGAAAGTGAGATGTCGCTGTTGCAGAAATGGCAGCGCTTCGCGGACGGAAGCCCAACACTCTCCATGACGGGCGAAGAGATCGAAGAAGCTTGGACAGCGGCGGCCGAAAGAACGACCCATTACGTCTCTTTGAGCCATAGGATTCCGGTTCCCTGCCTTCCTCCTGTTGACTGCGAGCCTCAGCCACCGGACGAGGTTATCGAAGTCGTTGCTGAACGAATCGAATACCTGGAACTACTCGAACGAATCGAAGGAGGCGTGGCTACGGACATCGAGGTCGTGTATGCCCCCGTGTTGGAACACAACGGTATTCCTGTCGCTGAGCTCGAATACCGATACACCTATGAAGACGAGCCAAGGACATACCTCTCCGATGTGTTGAGCTACGGCGGGTGGCTGGAGTACACGACTTTTAGAGTTGACTTCGACCGCGGATGCGAAGTGGGTGCGGCCGGATGTTCGGGAATCAGTCCGGATTTCATGGACGCTCTTATCAGCCGCACGGTGACGGGCCGTTACTCTGGATCGACGCCGACGGGCGTGGGGTCGGCCACCTGGACGGGCTTGATGGTCGGGATGCGGTCTCCGGTATACCCAGGCACAGACATCATCAGGCCCTTGCCAACGCCGGTGGCGCAGCCCGATGCGTATGTTGGCGACGCACGGATCATGATCGACAATCTCGCGTCTCCCAATGTCGATGTCGATGTTTCCTTCACCAACCTCCATAACGTGACCGAAGGCGCCAAGCACCGTGACATGACCTGGGAGAACGTTCGCGTCAAGGACGGCCTGTTCAGAAGCAGAAACATTATCCTTAACCCTGACGATTACATTCTCGGGATGTTCAGCGGTCCCCAGCATCAGGAAGTGGGCGGCAAGTTCCGTAGGGACGGTATCGCGGGAGTCTTTGGAGCGAAACGTCAGTAGATCGGACATCGACCGACTCGGGAGAGGAGAGGGCGGCGGCTGCACTTCAGACGAGATTTGGAGGGACAGATGGGCGCACCGAGTGTGCGATTGTCCTGGGAAGGGCGACAAGTGTTCG
>JAPOPM010000190.1 GCA_026712905.1 Deltaproteobacteria bacterium | reverse complement strand
TCCCACCAGTGACGCGCTGTTCACTACCGCCGGAACCCTCCTGCCGGTCCTGGAGGCGGGTCGGCCGCTCGACGCCGCGACCCTGCGCGACGCCATGACACGCGCCTTCGGGGCCACGGATGCCCACGGCGCCTGGGTCTGGAAGGACGCCTACGAGGCCGCCGAGTCCGCGGTCGTGCTGTTCATCCGCCGCCATGGCCGGGCCATGCGCCGCCACGCCGGGGCCGGTCCGGACGGCCCCGGCGCCATGCTCAAGATGCTGGAGGCCGTGGCCGCCCTGGAGCCGTCCCACACGAAGCGTTCCGAAGAGCAGATCCGGCTGCAGCAGTTCTCGACTCCACTGCCGCTCGCCTACGCCGTCTTGCGGGCAGCGGCCATCCGGCCGGGCGACATGGTGCTGGAGCCGTCCGCCGGCACCGGCATGCTGGCGGTCATGGCGGCGTGCGCGCTCGGGAGCGCGGCCGGGAACCTCCATCTGAACGAGATCGCGGACGCGCGCCGCGCATTGCTGTGCCGCCTGTTCCCCGAGACCCTGGTCACCGGCGTGAACGCCGAGAACATCGCCGACCGCCTGCCCGGCGCCCGGCCCACCGTTGTCATCATGAACCCGCCGTTCTCGGCAACGCCTGGCGTAGGCCGCATCCGCCACGGCACCGACCTCCGGCACGTACGCTCGGCCTTCTGCATGCCGCCGCCGGGTGGCCGGCTCGTTGCCATCACCTCGGCCAACTGCATTCCCGGCAATTCCGACTGGAACAGCGCCTTCGGCCGCCTCGATCCGCCCGCCCGGGTCGTGTTCAGCATGGCCATCGATGGCCGCGCCTACGCGCGCCGGGGCACCGGTTTCGACACCAGGCTCACCGTGCTCGACCGCACAAACCGCCCCGGCATCGACGTCGATCCCGGCGCCCGCGCCGCAACCGTCGCCGCACTGCTCGACGCCGTCATCTCCCGGGTTCCGCCCCGCCTGCCCGTGGAAGTACGCACCACTGTGGCCGTGCCCGGCCGGGATCTCTTCGGCAACACGGCCACGCTACGCCCGTCCAAGCCGCCGACCACTCCTGCGCCCGCGTCGACCGCATCCACACCGGCTCATGACTGGGGACCCGTGTCCGAACTGGCCGTGGAGACCGGCGCCGCAAACTCCGCCGCGGACGTCGGCAACACCACGTCCGGACCCTATGAGCCTTGGCGGCCCGCCGCATTCCACATCCCGGCCGCCACCACCCATCCGACACCCCTGGTGCAGTCCGCGGCAATGGCCGCCGTGCCCCATCCCACGCCATCCTACCGCCCCATGCTGCCGGAGCGTGTTGTCACCGGCGACCTGCTGTCGGACGCCCAGCTCGAAAGCGTCGTGCTGGCGGGCCAAGCCCATGAGGGGCACCTGGCGGCAAGCTACCGCATCGGCTCCGGCTGGGAGACCGTCCAGCGCTGCGGCGACGACGACCAGGGTGACATCACCCTCACCGACGACGGCGAGACCCTGTCGGCGCCGGTGCGCTTCCGCCGGGGCTGGATGCTGGGCGACGGCACGGGCTGCGGCAAGGGACGCCAGGTGGCGGCGATCATCCTCGACGGCTGGCTCCGCGGCCGGAAAC